>WQUF01000222.1 GCA_009785875.1 Oscillospiraceae bacterium
TTAGCAAAAGAGCGGAGCAACATGGTCTTCCCCGTGCCTGGCACATCTTCGATAAGAACATGTCCTCCGCAAACAAAGCAAATAAGGACTAATAAAATAGAATCATCCTTGCCCACAATTACCTTGGAGCAATTTTCAATTACTTTATCTTTATAAAGAGTAAAACGAGACATATCCATTTATGATACCAAACCTTTCAATTCATTCATATAGTAAATTATATAGCAAATTTATATAAGAAAAAAGTACCATAACTAATATAAATGAAATGAAATTCTTGTTTTGCAACATCTGTATACTTAATATTCCATGTCATAAATTATATTGCCTTTGCATTTCTTCCCAAACTTTCTCTGCTGGAGTAACTCTTCCCGCTTCAATACATTTAAACCCTTCTTCCATTGCGGCATTAAATTCCTCTTCTGTTAACTTGGAATAATCAAGGGGCATATTTTGTGTTTGAGGTAAACTAACATCAAAAGGGATGCCTTTTCTCAAAACAACTTGATGCAAGAACAAATTAATTGCATTTGCCATAGGTATACCTAGTTTAGAAAATATTTGATCCGCTTGTTCTTTAATTTCAGGTTCAACCCTTGTATATACATTTGATGTTTTCATATAAAATCATCTCCTTCTAATATTATTATATCCATCAATTAATAATGAAATTGCTTTTCAATATTTCGCCCACTATAAATGATATTAACAATCGAAATTGCATTTTGCGATTCATTTGGTATATAGAATATTAAATAATTATAAATATCTTCTAGATCTTGTTCTGCTTCACTAGTATACTTAACATTCCATGTCATATATTATACAGCCTCTGCATTTTCTCTCGAACTTCTTTTGACAATCTAACTTTTCCTTCATTGATACAATCAATACCTTTTTGCATTTTAGCGTTAAATTCCTCTTCTGTTAACTTAGAATAATCAAGAGGCATATTTTGTGTTTCAGGTAAGCTAATATTAAAAGGGATACCTTTTCTTAAAACAACCTGATGCAGAAATAAATTAATAGCATTTGCCATAGGTATTCCTAATTTAGAGAATATTTGATCTGCTTGTTCTTTAATTTCTGGTTCAACTCTTGTATATACGTTTGATGTTTTCATGTAAAACCATCTCCTTTTATTTCTATTATATGCAATTGTATATCTAAAAGCAATCTATTAGTATTATTATTATCTATTAAACTTTAAAACATACTCATCCGTTATATAAAAAGATGGATTTGATACTTTAAGCCTTAATGTTCCTCTATCATCTTTCTGTAAATAATAGCCTAAAGTTGTAATTTCATTATTATCATCTGTTTCAATATAATAGCCTCCACCTATAAATTTTCCAAAAATATTAACTCTATTAAATGCCGCACCCTTCATTATTATATTTTCATGTTTATTTTCGTACCTAATATTCATCTTTAGGTATCCATATCCGAAACCGGTACCATCATCATCCTTCACCTTTTCTACATCAGTGATGATCATAGAAGAATCCTGAAAATCGATTCTCTCGTTTATAGTTATCTTTTCCCCATCTTCAGGGATCTTAATATTGGCGATTTTTTCTTCATTATAAGCGTTGACGATTAAATAAGGTATCCTCAAAATAAAGTTTTTATCTGTAGGTTCAACATTAAATTCAAATTTATTATATCCATCCCATGTGGCATCAGGCATAACATAATTTTTCACACCGCTTTCGGTTTCAAGTGTCATGTCCTCACCTTTGTAACCCTTATTGCTAAATTTGCAATAAGATTCGATATGAAATTTACTGTTAGCTATTGAATATAAATTAACTTCAAGTTTATCACCATAGAAGCTTGGTACAGCTGTAACAGAAATATCATTATTGTAACCAGTTGGTCCTATATCTTCAAGTTTCCCAAAAGTTTGAACATCCTTTAATTTAAATTCTAACGATAGATTATACTTCTCATAATAAAGTTTATATAAGTTATTTACATTAATATCTTCAGGTTTTAAAGAATAAGTGAAAGTACCTGATACCACTCCATAACCTGAATCTCCCATTGAATAAGAATACATTTTACACTCTTTATTATTAACATATAAAATCAAATTAGGGTTTTCTGGTCCATTTGTATTTTCCTTTACATCAGGATCAGAATAATTTTTCATCTTAGTTGTAAACATGATAGAAATGCTATCTTTAGTCCCAATTGCATTATTTAACTGGAAAACCACATCATCATTTTCAATAGAACCTGCTTGCTCAATAACATACATATCATCATTTTCTACAATCCCATATCCAGGAAGAAACTTAAATACATTACTAATATAAGCCACAACTTTATCAATCCCAATCACATTTAAAGATGTTATTATTATAAGCAAAGCTACCATTATTGTTACAAAAACTCTCTTAAAAGAAATTTTTCTCTTTTCCTTAATCCCTGTTTTCATATAAACAGTCTTCTTTATATTATCTTTTAGTCTCTTATCAATTTTAAACTTCATACCATCAATTAAAAGTTTCTCAGTTTGTTCTACATCAAGATCATTCAATATATTTTTAATCTTATCTTCCATCATAAACACCCCCTAAAATCTTTTTTAGCTTGTCAAATCCTCGGGAAACCTTTTTATCAATAGTATTTTCTTTTATCTTCAAAATCTTTGAAATCTCTTTCGTACTTTGACCAAAATAATATTTTCTTATGATAATCTCACTATCTGGCTCTCCTAGCTCCTTTATACCACTTATTAAATCACTCTTAACCTCATCATTCACAGTTTCGCCTTGAAGTTCAATAGAATCATCTAAAGGGATGTTATTATGCTTATTGATTTTCCTTAATAAATCCACAGCCCTTCTCTTTGCTATTACAGAAATGTAAGATTTAATCGATCCTTTTTCTAAGTCTAAATTCAATTTATTTTTATAAACATCAAAAATAACATCGCTAACGCATTCTTCAATATCCTCTTTAGATGCAAAGTTATATGATGAGTTAACAACTATGGTATACACGAGACCAATATAATTATTCATTAGCATTTCCAAGCCTTTTTCCGGTTTATCGTTAAGCATTTTTAATAAATCAACATCCTGGATCACTTAATCACCTCTAAAATTGCTTTCACAAATATATTCGTTAGACCATATAATAATCTGACAGACTTTTAAAATTACCTTTAACTTAAAACCTCCACCAGGTATTGGCGGAGGTTAAAAAAATATATTTATTTCTTTTTTATTAAATACAAAATCAATATAAATATTAGTAATTTTTTGTTAATATGCAAAATTTATCCATGCTTTTATAATATGACATTAATAGTCAGCCTAACATATATGCCTACAATTTTTAAAAAATGAATTTTTACATTTAATTTTGTTTTCTACATAGTTATCCACAAATTATCCACAATCTGTGAATAAGTTCTTTTAAAGTTGTAATCTCATTTAAAAAAAATTATTCACATTATGCACAGGGGAATTTCTATATTTTTCCACAGACAACCTTTTTTTATATTAATTTCAGTTTTTTATTTTTAATTTTAAAATTCCAAAAAATAATTCCGTTTCTTTTTTATCGTTAAAGTTTATGCATAGAATTCTGCCGTCCTTTAAAAATACTTCTACAACATTTTTTTCGCTTTCTAAAAACGCAGTTATTTCCCCTAAGTTTTCTTCTATAAATATGCCTTTAATTATGCTTTTTGTCTTTATTCCGGATATCCTTTTAGAAATGGAAATGCTATCCACATATTCGACCTTATTTATATCGCTGATATCTATTTTAACACCATATAGACCTGTTATGTTTAAATTAGAACTGGTTACATCTATATTATTTGGAAGAGTAAACAATGTTGTGATAAAATTTACAGAAAATATTGCAATTAGGATCACTCCAACTAAAATTAAAATCTTTTTTGATTTTAAAACTTGATTTTTTTTGTAGTTTAAAATAATCAGGATTAATATTGAAATCAAAAAAATAAACGGCGTAATATTAGCAAAAACATCTATGCTTAAATCTGGTAAAAACATGTGAATAAGTGCAAAAATTAAATAAAGCCATGCAAAGATTAAGAACAATTGCCCTAAATCCTTCATGAATTTTAAACTATCAATGCTTATTTTTTTCTCAAGTTTATCCACAATCTGTGGCTTATTATAGTATTTCAAAAAGAATCCCGATATAAATAAAATTACACATATTATCAAATAATTTATATACATAAGTTCTCCCTATAAATAAAAGCATTACTTACTGAAAATATATACCAGTAACTAATGCTATTATAAAACAATTGTCATCATTTATTTATGATGTAAACACCTATCCCTGTAAAAATTGCACCTGCTCCACCGATTACAAGTCCCCACATCCATCCATTTATTAAAAACATGAGCAAAAATAAAAATAAACCAATACCAAGACCCCAGATAGGAACCGCAAATTTGCTAAAATTAATTTTTTCATCCAATGTCTCGTATAAAGTCTTTTTTTTATTAACATTTTTATCGAGTTTACCTTGATACTTCTTTAGTGAAGCAGTTTTTTTCGTAGTTTTCTTCTTTGCCATATTTGTCTCCTTAAATTTATAAATTTATAACTTGCTCTCGATAACCTTTTTTATCTCAAAAGCATAATCACTTATTTCTTCCTTCTTTTCTCCTTCGATCATAACCCTAATATAGCTTTCTGTACCTGAAGGTCTTACAAGCACTCTTCCTTTTTCACCTAAAATCTCTTCTACTTCTTTTATCTTTGCTACTATGTCATCATCAGTATAGCAAATCTCTTTTTTATCTTGTGGAACATCAACATTTATAAGGACTTGTGGAAATGATACGCTTATTTTCGCAAGTTTACTGAGCTTGGTATTAGTGTATTTCATGATCTTTGAAATCTGAAGCGATGTTAAAACCCCATCCCCAGTATTAGCATACTTTAAAAATATGATATGACCAGTTTGTTCCCCACCTAATGAATATTTTTCTTTAAGCATTTCCTCTAATACATATCTATCTCCATTTTTTGTCTTAACTACTCTGATCCCAATTTTATTCATAGACATGAAAAGCCCCATATTGCTATAAACAGTTGTGACTAAGGTGTTCTTATTCAGTTCTCCAATTTTCTTCAAATGATCTGCGCAAATAGCCATTATAAAATCACCATTGACATCTTCACCATTCTCATCCACTGAAAGGCATCTATCAGCATCACCATCAAACGCAAAACCTACATTGCATTTGTTCTCTACAACAAATTTTTTAAGAGACTCAAGATGCGTAGAACCGCAATTTAAATTTATATTAAGACCATCAGGCTTATTTCCCATTACAATGACTTCTGCATTTAAGCTTTTAAAAACATCTTCTGCAATTTTATATGAAGCTCCATTAGCACAATCAAGAGCAATTTTTAAACCATTCAGGTCTACATCTATGCATGACTTTAAATGCTCTTCATAGTCATTAATTACATTTTCTGCAATAGATTTTTTACCTAGATCCTCTCCCTTAAGATTTGGAATTTCATCATATGCCTCTTCAATAAAATACTGAATCCTATCTTCTAAATCATCTGGAAGTTTATAACCATTGTTATCAAAAAACTTAATGCCGTTGTATTCTGCTGGATTGTGAGAAGCAGAAATCATAACCCCAGCATCACATCCATAAAACTTAACCAAATAAGAAACAGCAGGTGTAGGTATGACTCCTGCAATAATAGCCTCTGCACCTACTGATATTATTCCATCACTGAGAGCACTTTGCAGCATATCTTTTGAAATCCTTGTATCTGTTCCAATGAGTATTTTAGGTTTGCGGCTTCCACTGGTTAAAACATGAGCTCCAGCCCTTCCTAAATTATACGCCAAATCTTTAGTTAAATCTTTATCTACTATTCCCCTAACACCATCAGTTCCAAATATTCTACTCATAATTCCACTCCTTTTATAATTTATACATATTCTTTTATTTTTTCTTCATGATTCAATACTCTAAGCACCCCCTGGACAAGTGCTAAGAGTTCATCTTCTCCAGGATAAGCAATAACTCTTGCAATAAACTTAACCATATCCTCGATATCCCTTACTACCTTTTTGCTATAAGCTATTCCACCAGTTATTATAATAGAATCTACTTCTCCTTTCAATACTACAGCGCATTTTCCAATTTCTTTCCCAATTTGATATATAAAAGCATCATAAACCATCGTATATTCTCGATCTAAAGATTCCACTTTATCTAATACATATACCATGTCATTTGTATTCAAATAAGAGACCATTCCACCTTTTCCAGCTATTTTCCTTAAAATTTCATCTTCAGTATAATGCCCGCTAAAGCACATTTTAACCAGATCAAATGCAGGAAGTTCTCCACTTCTTTCAGCTGAAAACGGTCCCTCTCCATTTAGAGCATTATTTACATCGATTATCCTTCCACCTTTATGGCAAGCTACCGAAATTCCCCCTCCTAGATGAGCGACGATTAAATTTAAATTTTCATAAGTCAAAGCATTTTCTCTAGCATATCTTTTAGCTATAGCTTTTTGATTTAAAGCGTGAAAAATACTCTTCCTCTTTATTTCAGAAATTCCAGAAAATCTCGCACAATCCTGCAATTCATCGACAACAATTGGATCTACAATAAAACCAGGGATATTATACAAGCTTGATATTTCATTTGCAATGATGGCACCTAAATTAGCTGCATGCTCACCATATTCTGACTCCTTCAAATGCTCAAGCATTAATTCATTGATGAGATAAGTTCCGCTTTCAAGAGGCTTTAAAAGTCCTCCTCTTGATACCACAGCATCTAAAGATTTAAAATCTAAATTTCTATACTTTAAAATGTTTAAAATGTTCTTCAATCTATATTCATATTGATCTTTTATTTTTTTATACTTATTTATTTCGTCCACACTATGACTTAACTTTTCAATAAATAGAGGATTTTTATCTATAAAAACGCCAACCTTTGTAGAAGTAGATCCTGGATTAATTGAAAGTATCTTGAACATACAACCCCCCTAACGTCTTTGATACTAATATGGATAGAGCAATGGAGTAAAGTTTAGTCTCATAACTATCAGACCTTGAAGTTAAAACTACGGGAGCACTTGCCCCAATTAAAATTCCGCTGTTTTTTGCTCGGGATGTAAATGCAAAACTCTTGTAAATGGCATTTCCTGTTTCAATATTCGGTGCAAGTAAGATATCAGCACAACCTGCTACTTCACTTTTTATTTTTTTGTGCAAAGTTGCCTCTTTATATAGAGCATTATCTAAAGCAAGAGGTCCATCTATTATGCAATTCTTAATCTGTCCTCTGTCACTCATTTTAGATAAAATTGCAGCGTCTAAAGTACACGGCATGTTAAAATTAACCACCTCAACAGCACAAATTGGAGCGATTTTAGCACATTCAATTCCTAAGCTATTTGCGACTATTAACGCATTCTTAATAATTTCAAGCTTTTCTTTTAAATCTGGTGCCATAACCATAGCAGCATCAGTTAAAATAATTAGCCTGTCAAGATCTGGCAATTCAAAAACAGCAACATGAGACAAAAGATCAAACTTTTTTATACCTGTCTCCTTGTTTAAAATTGCTTTTAAAAATATTGCTGTTTCCAAAAAACCTTTCATCACTATATCAGCATAGCCTAAAGAAACTAGCTCCACTGCCTTTTTAGCTGCGAAAGCAGGATTCTTTTCGTCTATTATTTCAAAATTTAAAGCATTTAAACCTATTTTACCAGACTCTTCTATTATTTTATCCTTATCCCCAATTAATATAGCATCTATAATATTATATTCATATGCAGCTTTAATTGCTTCTAATACAGATCCATCGTGAGCCATACTAACTGCAATTTTTTTTTAGGCTCAAGCTTTGCTGTATTTAAAATATCATCTAAAGATTTTATCATGCAATCCTCCAAATAAAATATTAATTTTCAGTCAAAGTGACTTCGACTGTACTTGGTGTAACCGGAGATTGAATGCTTAAGCTATCAGGCTTATTCAGGATAACAGGTACCTGATGGGTTCCTTCATTTAAGTTAATGAGATCCAAACTAGCATTTACATCATTCTCACCTGAAAGAGCAAAATCGCTTTCTCTTCCTTTTAGTATTACAGAAACCTCTGTAGTACTTAGCACTGCACTTAGAGTAGGATCTAAATGAATAGGTTGTAGCTGTAATTTATAATTTTTAGATACTATCTTAGACATAACATAATTTACCTTTACAGTCATATTATCTCTAGGAATCTTATTATCTATTACATATATTCCATCTGGAATTACCAGTTTCACATCAATACTAGCTGAAACTTTTGCTAAATCTATAGGTTCAGTATAGATTTCAGTAGTATTATCAAATAGATCGCCAGTTCCTGCAATCTGTACCAGAAGGGGATCAGTAGTTTTTGAATCAATCGCTATATCGTCTGGTTCTGTTCCTTTTTCGCTAATCACAATAGGTACTGTTTTAGTTTTACCTATAATAGCCACTACATCTACTTTCTCAGGAGATATAGTAATATCATTTCCCTTATATGGTGTGCCATCAGCTGTATAAAGGGAAAAGGGCATCGAAAGAAGAGGTATATTTTTTTCTTGATTGGTGAGATCTAACGGAAAACCAACCATATCTATTTTATCTACTGAATCTTTTGGACCTGTTATAGTTACAGTCAATGATGGTTCACCATTATAAGTACATCCTATTAAATTATAATCTGGTTTAGGATTCCCTATTTTTAAAGGCTTTACTACTTTTTTAACTTCATGTTTTTCTTCTAGCATTAGGGTAACTAATCTATTGCTTTCCGTCGTTGCTACTGTAACATCGTCAGGTTTTTTTGTTACAGTATATTCAATAGAATTTTCTCCAGCTACTAACTTTTTACCTTTTAAATCTTTTAAATCAATCTCAGCAGCATAAGAGTTAGGAGATAAATCCGGATTTGGATCTCTCGATGTAATCTGGAAATCAGTTGTTAATGTTTTAGCTGAATCTGATAATGCAAGATCGCTATCATTTAAAACCTCTTGATTTTTTATACTCACCTTTACTGCAACAACATCTTTTGTATTTACAGGGTTGTTATTGTTATAATTAATTAGCCACAGAATAAATGCAATTATTATACAAGTGACCCTGATCATTATCTCTTTTTTGGAAATCTTGGAAGGCTTAACTTCCATACGCCTTTCACCTTCTCTTTAATATCGCTATTATTGTTTCTTCTCATTTGAAGTATCTTTATAAGTATTTCTTTTAATCTATTTTTATCATAATTTCTTGTGATGTTTCCATTGATAACAAGTGATATATTTCCTGTCTCTTCAGATACGATGACTACAAGAGCATCTGAAATTTCAGAAAGCCCAATTCCTGCCCTATGTCTTGTCCCTAATTTTTTATTGATATTTTCATTCTGAGTAAGTGGTAAAAAACACGCTGCCGCAGCAATTCTATCATTTTTAATTATCACAGCTCCATCGTGAAGGGGTGTGTTAACTACAAAAATATTTTCTAAGAGTTCTGACGAAATTTTTGCATCAATTACCACACCAGTTTTTATTATTTCACCAACGCCAGTTTTCTGTACAATTGCAATTAAAGCTCCTACTTGAGCCTTGGACATGTTTTCAACAGCATCTACGATTTCTATAATGACCTTCTCCATTTGCTCGTCACTATTTTGAAACATTTGACTATCCCGAAAAGTGCTTCTTCCCAGTTGTTCTAAAGCTCTTCTTACTTCTGGCTGAAAAATTATAACTATGGCCATGAGTCCAACATATATTGTGTTCTGAAGTAACCAGGACAATGTATCTAATCCTATGCTATTAGCTATAAACATCAGTATTAAGATTAAACCTACGCCTTTCAATAATTGTTCGGCTCTTGTCTCCTTGATTATCATGTATAATTTATATAAAATATATGAAACAATTAAAATATCGACTATTTGCAAAAATCCAATTTTAGCTACTGCACTTATGATAATGTCATTTAAAAATATATATAATCTCTCGCCGATATTTGTTAAAAAATCCAAAATATTCACCTCGATAAATAGTACTACATTTAATTATAACTAAAAGTGCCGTTTTAATAAAGGGCAATTATGATTATTTTAAAATATCTAACCAACATTTATTTTATGTGGTATAATAATAAACAATTGTACAAAAATATTTTATAGACCTAAGCGCTAGGAGTGTTCTCTATGAAACTTAGAATAACTTTTTTTATAATTAAATTATTTTTACTCATTACTTTTATAATAATATTGTTTGCTAATTTAAACAATATTTTTAATTATGCCTATGATCAATTTAATAGATCCATAGATGATAAGTTTATGCAAAGCATCACAGATATTAAAAAGCAAATAGATGAAGTTAATACAAATGTTAAAATTGAATATGTTGAGGGAATTAATTCTTTAAATAAAACTGCTCTTTCAAAAACTTTTACAAGTTCTATACAAACTCTCAGCGATATAAACAAAACTTTAACAGATATGCCAATAAATGAGAGGTATAAAGATAGTCAAAAAAACCTACAGGAAGCAGTATCAAAAAACATTGATTTATATAATACAATGGAGCTTCTCTTTACAGATTCATATAATAACGAAGCAGGAAGCCAGTTAATCCAAACCAAAAATGATCTTATATTTTTGTATCAGCAGTGTAGGTTTAAAACAATTCAATTTTCATTACCTGATACTGTTAGTATATTCGTGTCCACCTTTATTGATGAAATGAATAAGCAAATAAATATTTAATAAAAAAAACTGAGCTGTTTTGCTCAGTTTTTTAAATATTTCTTTCTATATTCTCTATAAGTTCTTCCTTACTTCTTTTTCCTGTGAATTTATCTATAACTTCGCCATTTTTAAACACTAAAAAGGCTGGAATATTTGATACATTATACCTTGATGCAATAGATTCATTTTGTTCAACATTTAATTTGTAAAAATCGATGCTTTTGTTAAATTCTTCGGATACTTCTAAAAATATGTGTTCCATTTCTTTACATGGCTTGCACCAAGATGCCCAAAAGTCCACCACAACTGGAGAATTTGAATTTTCTAATACGCTGAAAAATTCCATATTGTCTAATTTTTGAACCATTAAAAATAACCCCCGTAAATTTCAAATATTCAATAATATTATTATAAATTAAATTTTAAAATGTTCAATAGAACGAATTATTAATTCGAATATTCTAATTTGACATAATTGTTGTATTGCTGGTATTATTTTCATTTGTTGTATTGCTGGTATCATTTTCCATAGACTTAATCTTGATAAAGTAATCATCTATAGATTTTTCTATGACTTCCGCAAGTTTTGATTGATATTCATCTGTATTCAGCATTGCATCTTCTTCTGCATTGGTTAAAAATCCACCTTCAAAAATAACAGAAGGAGTAGTTTCTATATTTTTAAGTATTATATATGCTTGATTTGGTTTTGGTACGCGCCTTTTTCCGCCTGTGATTGCACCAAAATTCTCATTCAAAATACTAGCAAATATTTTGCTTTTTTCGTTGTCTGCATAATATACTTGACACCCCTTTACATTTGGGCTGTCGAATTTGTTTAAATGAATGCTGACGAATAAATCGCAATTTGAATCATCTATCATCTTTCTTCTGTTTGCTAAATCCTGCTGTTTTTTGCTTTTTATGCCGTCTTTATCTTTATTGTGCAAACTAATATCGTCCTCTCGGGTCATAACTACATCATATTTATCTTTTAATCTATCTTTAAGTTTAAGAGCTATTTTTAAATTTAAAAATTTTTCAATGGTCTTTCTCTTAGAGACAGCACCACCATCGAAGCCTCCATGACCTGGATCGATTAAGATTATCTTCTTTTGTTCTGGGGTAATCGATGTTAAATTAGAAGTTAAATTAATGGTTATAAATGTAGCTAAAAATAATAAAATAAGGATCCTCTTCATATAATTCCTCCATAATTTTTTAATCTATTATAGAGTTCTCAAAAAATCATTTTTTTATTACTTTTAAAAAATTTTAACAACATTTCCTATTATCAAACAAAAAAACTCATATAAAACTATGAGTTTTTAATACTTAATTTAAGGGTGGTTTGATAACTTACTTCATAAGTCCTTGAATAATTGGTTTTGCATCGCTTATTGGTATTGCAAATCCAAGACCTTCTACACCATTTGCAGATATTTTAGCACAATTTATCCCAATAACGTTGCCGTTTCCATCAACAAGAGCTCCTCCACTATTACCTTCATTGATTGCAGCATCTGTTTGAATTAAATTCTTCATAACGCCATTTCCAGTGTCAACACTTCTATTTGCAGCACTAATTATGCCTTGAG
>WQUF01000223.1 GCA_009785875.1 Oscillospiraceae bacterium
TTCTTGTATCTTCCACATATCTCTATAACGCCCCTCTTCAGCTATAAGAGTTTCGTGAGTACCCCGTTGTACAATCCGGCCTTCTTCAAAAACCAATATCAGATCAGCATTACGAATTGTAGATAATCGATGAGCTATGGCTATGATGGTTCTCGTACCAGCGATTTCACCGATAGCTTGCTGAATTTGAGCCTCTGTCTGCACATCTACAGATGCAGTAGCTTCATCCAGTATGAGTATAGGTGCACGCCAAAGCACAGCCCTTGCGATTGCTATACGCTGTTTCTGACCACCAGAGAGTTTAGTTCCACGCTCTCCCACTTGAGTCTCGTAACCGTTTGGCATCTCCATAATATCATCATGTATGCGAGCGATTTTAGCTGCAGATTCAATCTCCTCCTGTGTAGCTTCCGGCATAGCAAAAGCGATATTTTCAGTTATAGTGCCATTAAATAAAAATGTATCCTGTAAAACAAGAGAGATATTTCGATGTAGGCTTTCCAGAGTAATATCTTTAAGATCCTTCCCGGCAAGGTATATGGAGCCCTCAGTTGGATCATAAAACCTAGAGATAAGCTGAGTCAACGTGGTTTTGCCCACACCGGTAGGGCCTACAAGTGCTACCATTTTTCCAGGTTTTGCTTCAAAACATACATCCTTTAACACAGGCACCAAGTCGATATAAGAAAAGCTCACATGATCAAACTTGATATACCCTTCCACATTACCTAAAGATTCTGCACCAGGTCGATCCTTGATATTCACAGGCGTGTCCAATATTTCGATGACACGTTCTGCACCAGCAAGAGCCTGTTGCGCCGATTCAAGAAGCTGAGCAAGACCTGTTATTGGTGCATAAAATAAGGATAAGTATAATAAAAAAGCTACTATATCAGACACTGAAAGCTGCTGCCTATAAGCCAAAAGACCACCAAAACCTACGACTATTACAGTTCCAAGAGAAGTTAAAAATTCCACGCTTGGGTGAAACACAGCACTGAGTCTCAAAGCTTTCAACATGCTCACTGTAAACTTTTCAGCTTTGCCATGCACCTTTTGTGTAGCTATTTTTTGCTGGCCGAACGCCTGGATCTCTTGTATTCCTGAGAAATTATCCTGAAGCTGTGCTGAAAGTTCACCTTGTGATTTTTGCATGACCCGAAAATTAGGTCGCACTTTTTTCAAAAAGAACCAACCTGAGAAAAGTATAAAAGGGATTGGTACGCATGTCATTAAAGCTAGACGAGCATTGATGGTAAACAAGATGACAGTGACACCGATAAGCGTAACAGCGTTTGTGACTGTCTCTGGCATAATATGAGCATATAGGAGTTCAAATGTTGCAGCATCGCTCATGACTCGGCTCATGAGATCTCCAGTCTGCTTGCTTCTAAAGTAATCCATGGAAAAAGACTGAAGGGTGTTATATACCATCATACGGATGTTCCGCACAAGATTCCAAGCTGCTTTGTGAGCGCAGTAATTGCTTAGAAAACGAAATAAAATTTTAAGAATATACAAACCTAATAGTTCCATAGTCAAAAGTCCGATGCTTTTCAAGCCTTCTTGAGATAAACCTTTAGATACTAAAGATACCATAGAGGTTAATAATCTAGGTGCAAAGAGATTCACTCCTGTTAAGAGTAATGTGCTGATAGCAGCTAAGATCAAAAGTCCTCGATATGAAACAGCTTCCTTTGCCACACGCCATAACACTTTCATAAAAATTCCCCCGAATGATTTATAATATTAATTCCATTTTTTATTTTAAAGGTATTCAATTTAAATATCAAGTTTTGTTTATCTTACATCAAATGAAAAGAATATTTTATTAAAATTTGATTATCTAACATCTTTCTATCACATTTTAAGCTTATCATTGTAATATAGAATTCAAAAATCAGTGTAAAAGGAGGCACTAAATTTGGATAAACTATATTTAGTTGTGCCATGTTACAATGAAGAAGAAGTACTAAAAGAAACAGCAAAAAGACTTTGTGAAAAATTGATGTCTCTTATCAAAGCAAATAAAATATCAGAGGATAGTAAAATATTATTTGTAAATGATGGATCAAAAGATGAAACATGGAATATAATTAAGACTCTTTACGAAAAAAATAGCTTTATACAAGGGATAAAGCTTTCTAGAAATGAAGGTCATCAAAATGCGCTCTTTTGTGGACTTATCCATGCCAAAGATGAATGTGATGTTGCAATATCCCTGGATGCTGATCTTCAAGATGATGTTGACGTTATAGATGAATTCATCGAAAAATATCACGAAGGTTCAGACATAGTCTATGGAGTTAGAAACTCTAGAAAGAAAGATAGCTTCTTTAAGAGGACATCAGCAGAAGGATTTTATAAGGTGATGAAACTCTTAGGAGTAGACATAGTTTATAATCATGCGGATTATAGGCTTATGAGTAAAAATGCATTAAATGCCTTAAGCGAATTTAATGAAGTGAATTTATTTTTAAGAGGCATCGTTCCTCTAATAGGTTATAAATCTGATGTGGTATATTATGAACGCCATGAAAGATTTGCAGGAGAATCAAAATATCCACTTAAAAAAATGCTGAGTTTTGCATTTGAAGGTATAACATCCTTTAGCATTAAGCCAATAAAATTCATAAGCGCAATTGGATTTTTAATATTCTCAATAAGTATACTGATGCTGATATATAGTTTAATCATGTTTTCCATAGGGAATACACACCCAGGGTGGACATCGCTTATCATATCCATTTGGGCTATTGGCGGATTACAGCTATTAGCAATAGGAATAATAGGTGAATATATTGGGAAAGCATACCTGGAAACAAAGCATAGGCCAAAATATTTTGTAGAAAAATATTTAGTCCATAAAGAGATGCTAACAAATTATGATATTTTAAAATCTGAAACGACCATCAATAATTAAGAAAAAAATGACGTGATTCAAATCAGTTGACACCCTTTAAGTTTATGATATCACTTAAAGTGTTGATTTTATCAAATTTTGTGAAAACAATAAAACAAAATGTGTCAACTGATTTGATCATTTTTTTGAAACACGCCGAAAAAAATAGGAGGAAAAATTAGAGATAAATTTCATCTTTAAGAAAAGAATGAACTTTTGACATTCAAAATAAGAAAACTATAATAGGAGGTCTACTATGAATACCACAGCACCAAACAATCGGTTTTCATCAAAATCTACACAAATGTTAAGCAAAGTCCCTGAGGTCACCATCTTTTTCTGGATCATCAAAGTGCTATGTACGACGGTCGGTGAAACCTTTGCCGATTTTATCAATATCAATCTCGGACTTGGATTGACAAAGACATCCATCCTCATGGGTGTTGCTTTTGCTATAATCCTATTTATCCAGTTTAGAACGAAAAAATATGTTCCAAGTGTATACTGGCCAACCGTCGTGCTCATCAGTGTTTTCGGCACATTGGTAACCGACAATATGGTTGAAAACATGGGTGTCCAACTCACCACCAGTGTTATTCTATTCACCATTTTATTGGCTATCACGTTTATTGTTTGGTACCTGAGCGAAAAGACACTTTCGATTCATTCCGTCTTCACTCCGAAAAGAGAAGCGTTTTATTGGCTTGCCATTCTCTTTACATTTGCGCTAGGTACCGCTACCGGAGATTTTGTAGCTGAACAACTCTCATTAGGTTATACGCTCACCGGCTTAATCGTTCTTACTCTGGTTCTTTGCACTTTCGTCGCATGGAAATTTCTCAAGTTTGATGCGATTTTCACTTTCTGGATCGCCTATATACTTACCCGACCGCTGGGTGCTTCGCTTGGAGATTATATGTCGCAACCCACGACGTTAGGTGGCTTAGGGCTTGGTGCGACCATCACCAGTATTATATTCCTCTCGGCAATTTTGATCATCGTTGTATTCCTGTCAATCACTAAAATGGATCGAATCCTAAAAGTAAAATCGGTTGCTACAGAGCAGCGCACAGGTTCAAAAAAGTTTGGGTTGCAGGTTGTGGTTATGATATGCGTTTTCCTTGTAGCCGGAACTTTTATCGGCGTCTATGCAAATAGCCACAACAAAACCATTGCTGGTAAAACCGATTTGTCCGATGAGCTATCAGGGTTTATAAGCATTTTAACCGATATGAAAAACTATGTCATTGCCAATGATTTCACTGACGCACGAGCACAGGCGGATAAACTTGAACATGACTGGGATACACAGGAAGGGACCCTCCGTCCGATTGATACGAATACATGGATAGCGATTGATGGCACTTTTGATAAGGTGTTATCGGATGTTCGTACCACTACCGATATAGAAAAATGCAAGACATCCATTGACGCATCATTGACCGTGTTGGAAGCAGCAAACAAGGGCGATCAATCGGCATCAACATCAAATACCACAAGTTCACAAACTACATCAAATGCATCTTCTATGAAAAATAGCCAATACTTATTTTTTAAGTATTGGCTAAAATTTTTTAATTATCAACTAATCCTGAAAGATCATACAATGTTCCTGAATTTCTCATATTCGTTGTAGAACTTCCATTTCCGTAATCTACTACTGTCGCATTCTGCTCTACCCAATTTGTAATTTGACCCTGTGCTCCATTGCCCATACCTCCACCCATGCCACCAGCCAAGAAATATTTCACTTGTCCTTCTTTAACCATCTCAATAAATTCTTCCAGGGTTATGCTTGGATCTGAGCCTAAAAAACCACCTATTGTCATAACTTTAGCATCTGTATTTAAGATTATTGGTTCAGATGAACCTGCATTCATCGTTGCTATCAAATATTTATTATCAGAAGGGTTATTATTTATGAAGTCTATGAGTGCACTATTTGCATTTCCACCGTCCATAAATCCATTACCATTCGCAAATTCATTAGGGTTCATGTTTTCTGGCATCTGGAAATTTCCCCCGTTTGGTAACTGAAAATCTCCTCCATTTGGCATCTGGAAGTCTCTTCTATTATTTCCATCACCATTCATCCCAAACATTCCACCGAACATGTCTCCTCTTATATCCGGTCCTGCTGTAGGAGTCGTAGTCTGAACTCCATTTATAGTAGTACATGTCCACACAAACGGTGTTATCAGTACACCTATAATACCAATGGTTACTGCAGGTTTCAAGAACTTTAATAACTTTAAATCATTCAGAATATTGATTAAAATTAAAGAGGCTACTGATATAAACGTTAAAACACAAATCACAGGGATTAACACTGTTCTATATCCAGTATATCTATTTACTATTATTATCTCTACTATGCTTGTAATTAAAAATGCAGCTGGAAGTAAAAATGCTGTAGTGCTTCTTAACTTAAAGAATCTAAATAATTCTACAATTGCTATTGCAGAAAGTGCTGCTATTGCAGGCGCAAACATGGATAGGTAATATCTGTGGAAAAATGATGATATGCAAAAGAATCCATACATGGAAATAAACCACACAGACCACAGAAGTAGATGCCTTAAACTCTCTGACTTATTTTCATCTTCTACTTTTCTATATCTTAAAATTAAAGCTAAAATCCCAAATAACGCCAAAGGTATGAGCCAAGATGCTTGACTTGCCATTTGTGCATTGAATAATCTAAGAGGTCCTTGTTGTCCGCCTTCAGATGCACCTATTCCTCCTCCTATTCCTGGAATCATATTTGGACTGCTATTATTTTGTTCTCCGCCATTAAAAGAAATATCATTAAGTGGATTAGATTGATTTGAATCATCTATGGGAGCATTGTTTCTAAATTGATTACCACGATTGCCCCCAAACATACCAATTATCCTTTGAATTCCATTGTAGCCAAGGGCTAGTTCTAGTTGCGAGTTAGTACTGCTAGAGCCTACATATGAACGATCCGCTGCAGGTGTTAAATCTACAGCTAAAATCCAACATAAAGACACAACTAATAACATTACTAAAGCAGCTGCGCTATTTATTATTTTCCTTGAGATCTTTATTTTTGTTGCAAATAAGTAGCATACTACAAAAGCAGGCAATACCATAAATGCTTCCAGGGTCTTTATATTAAAAGCAATTCCTTCTAAAAACATAGCTAAGAGAAGCAATTTAAGGCTTTTTCTTTCTGAAGCTACTAAAAGAGCCCAAGTTGCAAATAGCGTCATCATGACTAAAGAAGCGTCCAGATTGTTTGTCTTCGATGCTGCTACAAAGATTGGTGTTGTAGCTAAAAGAAAAGAAGCGAGCAATCCAGCTGGTTTTCCAAAAGTCCTGCCTATTATATGATTTAATAACGCAATTGAAATCATGGAACAGACGACTTCAGCTAATATTAAGCTCCATCCGTGAACCCCAAATATTAAACCAAATAAGCATTGTATCCAAAGCCCAAATGCTGGCTTATCCACCGTTATATATCCAGCATCAAAAGATGCAAAGAAAAAGTTATGGAAATTCTGTAGCATGCTCTTTACTGCTGCTGTATAATATGCATTTCCGCTTCCTTCTTTCCATATTCCAAATCCCATAAAGAAACCACCTAATAAAATGATGGCTATAAGTGCAATTCTATATAAGTTAGATTTTGATATCTTCATAGTTAAAGCCTCCAAATAATTAAAGTGTCGAAACTTATATATATGATAACACTTAAATGTGATATTAAAGTGTTAAAACTTATAAAGATGGGAAAAGAATAATCATCAAGCTATCACTTTTTTAACACATTCAATCAAATAAAAAAAGAAGCTTTTAAGCTTCCTTATTCAATATATCGTTTTATAATGCATTCATGCTGTTTAGAGACCTTATTATAATTAATTCCGATTAGCAAAGCATTATCTTTAAATTCCTTCAAAACATCGGTATATTGTTTATTTTCTATTTGCTCTATAGCTCCTTTGGCTGATTTATCCCATTTAAGTTCAATTATCATTGCTGGCTTATATATGTATTTTTTTCTTGGTCTAAAGAACAAATCCGCAAAACCTTTTCCTGCTGGAATCTCTCTCTCAATGGTGTAATACTGTCTGGCACTGTAATAAGCAATAGAAAGTACACAGGATAATGCGTTTTCATCATTATATTTGATTATAGATGTTTCGTTGTGTGCTTTTTCTATTGATCTAGCAACAGCTTGTGCATCCTCATTCCATGTAGCATTCAATAAATCATTTGACGCTTGTATAGAGGATGCTATTTCTTCCCAGCCCACAGTGCCACTTATTGTCGATATAAATTCATCGAAAATTTCTTTGTTTGGAATAAAAACTTCCTTTGTTTCAAAATCATATCCTAAATATCCCAAATGGATGAGCAATGTAAAAATATCGTTATATGATTCATATGGGACCATATCATTGTTAAATCTACGAATATCAATACGCTTTCTTTCACCAGCCAATAGCTCAATAAAAGCATCTTTTAACCCATCTTTATTTATTTTGACATAAATTTTTAGAGCTTCGTAACTCTCTGTTTGGCTCCAATAATTGTCGAACTCTCGTAAACGTAAAGCTGTTACCACTGATTTTGGATTATACACAGATATGTTTTTTTTGAAACGATACCCATCATACCACTGTGCCATTTCATCATAATCCATTTTATATTTTCGAGATAGAGATTTTACTTCAGTTTCAGTAAATCCAACGAATTCTAAAAGCGGTCCTGGATTCGTCATTGAAAATTCATCAAACATATTTAAGGCAGAATGTGTTCCATATTTCTTTACAGGTAAAATCCCTGTCATGTATGCTAAAGCTACATACTCTCTGTCTTTTAAGAGATTCCTAAGAAAATCTAAATAGATTTCTTGACAAGTCTCATTCTTTTTATATTCTCTAAATATACAGTCCCACTCATCAATTATAAAAATGATCGGAATCTTTGAAACTTTAAATATATTCTGTAAAATGTATGCGAGACTTATCTCTGTATAATTCATGTTTATCTCAGGATACTCTTCTAAAATATCATTGATTATTCTGTCTTTTATAAGCTCTAACATATTTTCTATATTAGAGGATTCGCTTAGAAACTCTTGCATGTTTAAAAAAACCACATTATACTTATTTAAATGCCCTTTAAAAGAATGTTCTTTAGATATGGTCAAATTTTCGAACATTTGAAATGAATCAAAGTTATGTCCATAATACGCCGATAGCATTTCAGCAGTCATTGTTTTACCAAAACGTCGTGGACGGCTTATGCAAACATATTTCTGCTTTGTGCCAAGTACTTCATTTGTATAAGCAATTATACCAGATTTGTCAACATAAATCTTGGAACGTAAAGATTCTTCAAACTTTTCCTTTGATGGATTAAGATAAAAACCCATTATAAGTCACCTCTATTCTATATAATTGTAACATAAAAAGCTCTCTATGGTGTATTTTGTATATTGAAAATACATCTTCATTTATGTGGATTTACAGTGAAATTTTTTCAATGTATTAATACTATTAAATAAGTGACATATATGTAGCAACAGTTATGATCATTACACCTCCGATAATTTCTTGCAGTTTTGATGGTTCATGTAAAAAGACAAACGCAAGCAATATGGCATAGACTGGCTCCAAACCTGATATTATGCTCGCTATGCTAGCTTTAACTGTACGCAATCCTTTTACGAAAAGTCCATGAGCAATAGCTGTAAAGACAATGCCATAAAGCAAAAGTAACCCTGCATCATTCAGTGTAACTGATGGTTTCATTGCAATTATAAATGGAAGCAAAGCTATTGCTGCTGTGCTTTGTTCGTAAAACACAATTACGTATGAACTATATCGAGCAGAAAACCTTCTATTTAAAAGCGTCATTACGGCATAAGTTAAGCTAGAAGCAAGACCCAATACTATTCCTGTAGTATACGTGCTATCGCTATACTTACCAAAATTCATCGCTACTACTGCTACGCCAAAGAGCATTATTAATGCACAGATTACCGCCTTTACTTGCAGCTTCTCTTTAAACATCAAGGGTTCAAAGAATGCAATGAACACAGGGAACGTCGAAAATGTTACAGTTCCCACTGCAACATTTGATACCCTTATGGACTCTATAAATGAAAACCAATGCACAGCGAGGTTGATTCCAGTAACGATGAAGAGAAGAGCATCTTTTTTGATCTCAACTCTTAAGTTTTGTTTGGAAACTAAAATCAATATTGCGAGAAAAATCGACGAGAACAAAACACGCCCAAATGTGATTACAAGTGCTGACTGCCCTATAAACCTCGCAAAGAGCGCACTGAATCCGAATAAAAATACGGATAAGTGTATAAAATATAGATCATAGTTTTTCTTTGTTGAATTATTCATAAAATTTCTCACTCTACTTAAAAATGCGTGTCCACTTTATTAGATCTCAACTTTTCTTCTTAAGGTTTTCTGCCAATTGCCATGATGTTTCTCGAAACACCTAACAACTCAGGAATTGATTCAGTAAGCTCAATACATTTAAAAAGATGTTCTGTTGTTCTTTCATCTTTGAGTAAGCTGTTATCTCCCAATGCATTACCAATACCCTCAACTGCAATTAATTGTATATTCTTAAAATCAGCATCAGATACTTCAGAAAATATTTCTTTAGGAGTATGGCAATATGCTAAAGGTAAAGTAGATTTATCAAGGATACCTGTGTTTACTACTTTTTTAAGATATTCAATAACCCAAATATCTATCAAATCATATTTTAAGGAAGCTATTAAGCTAGTATAACGACTTATTACTGTGCAAAGCATATAACCCCCATGCTTCAATACACGAAACGCCTCGGTTAAGCATTTCAATCGAGATTCTCGGGATTGCAAGTGATATAAAGCTCCCATTAATAAAACTAAATCCATGCTTTCGTCATCATAGGGTAAATTGCGAGCATCAGCACAAGAATATGAAGCTAAAGATATATTATTAATCTGACTTTTTTGTTTCGCAATATCTATGTGTTTCTGCGCCAAGTCCAGTAAATGAACCCTATGTCCCATTTTCGCTAGCCAAAAGGAATAAGCTCCTGGACCTGCTCCTACATCGGCTATTTCCATAGTTTTATCACTGAGATAACGGCTAATGATTATTTTTGAACGCACAAATTCTAAAGTGTCTCGGGCTTCACGAGCTTCTTCATTGTAACTATTCTCGTAAAACAACTTTACATCAATATTGTTTTCCACATATCCACCTTCTTATTTGAATTTATAATATTCTCAAAAAAGATTCTACTTCTTTCCACAAAGCCTCCCAATCATAATCTGGATTTTCAAGTACAATAGTATTGATAGGCATTGATTTGATGATTTCTAATTCCATGCGTTTACGTTCTTCAATGATCTGTACTGCGCCTTCAAAACCTTTAATACCACGCAGTTTCCCATAAGGCGTATTTTCCGAATAATCGATGACCATATCGATCCAACTGCCGTCCTCAAAAACTCTTTGTTTAGCTACACGCTCAATGGTTTCCCTGACATTCGGCTGAGAAAGATAAATTAAACATGGGGATAAATCTGCGACAGCCTGTAAAAATGCGTTAATATGTGTTTTTAACATATCAATATCTGCATCATGAAAAAGCATTAACTCAGATACTTGATTTTGCAAAAGAGCACATTCAAATATATTCACTTCGTCTTTCTCTTTTGCTTCCTTAGAAAAAGCACTCCACCTCTTACTAAGTAATCTGTTGAAAACATCAAAGGGAACTCGATTATTATATACTTCATAGGACTCCATTTCTTTGAAAAAAGCCTTATCATCTGTCTTTACTTGGGTATATGGAATAATTGCACAGTCATCTTCTATGTGAATGTTTTTGTCTATCTCATCCTTAAATTTCTCATATGATGCAAGAATTTTGTTAAGGAACTCAACAGGTATATAAGCATTCCAGGCAAGATCTGCAGGATGAAATCCACCTTCATTATACAAGTTAGTTTTCAATCCTTGATTGTTGTAAAAATCAGCTATTCTTTGGGCAAAGGTAGATTTCCCTGAACCGGGTATTCCTTCAATCATTATTAGTTTTGTTTTCATATACCCTCCTTTTAATATAAGCTATTTATACCCAATAATAATCGTCGTATTTTCTTTTCTCCATATCTGCAAGGCTTTCTTAAATCCAGAGCTTAAAAACATTTTAATTTGATTATCTATTGTACAAGGAGTATCGTAATGATAAAACTCACATTCCGAAATCCCTTGTTCTATCCTAATTCGTTGATTTTCTGCAAAATAAAAGTCTTCTTCTGACTGGTCAATCACCATATAGTCACATTCAATATATAAACCATTTGGCTTTAATGAATCCCTGATCTTTGAGTATAATTTAACTTTATCTTCGTGGGAGAAATGGTGCATTGTCTGAAAAGATATCGCAGCATCATAAGTTTCTATGCCAAAATCAACATCAAAATAATTTCCGCAATATAGCTTCACATTTTTATTCCAATATTTTTCTTTCAATTTATCAAGCATTGCTTGAGTTAAATCGATTCCTGTAACTTCAATATGGGGAATTAATTTGAATATTTCATTGAGTTCCAGACCAGTACCACAGCCTAAATCCAATAAGCTTTTGGTATCTAAAGGTAATAGCCTTGCCATTTCAATATACGCTTCTTTACAGCCTTCTACATCGTTTAGCATGTGTTCATCATATCCATCAATGCGAGCAGTAAAGAAATCACTCATTTTTTCAAGTTCCATTTTATCATCAACTTTCTTTAAATTTATGGTTCAATCAATCGATTAAACTTCTGTGGCATGTATCGCAATATTTGTGGTGCAAGAATTCGTTTTGATCCTTGATACTGGACTATATGTGGAACTTTTCCATTCATGTCTTATCGCTCATTTCTCTAAAGTAATTTCCTAATCTAAGTGTACCATTAAAAAGAGTCCTCCTCAACAAAATAAAAAAAACTCTCAAATTAATGAGAGCTATCATTTAGTAATTCATTCACCTGTTCAACTGTCATATTGTATTCATCTGCAATTTTTTCAAGAGGTATATTAAATTTCATCATACTTTTAATACTCTTTTTAGTAGCCTCTCTAGTAGCCTCATCTCTTACCCAATCTTCTCTTGCTTGTCTGTCAGCCTCAAACCTTTCTAGCAAATCGATCATTTCCTTTTCCTCCTCTTCTAAATTTGCATAATTAATCACTTCAGCTGCATTTTTGATATACCTTGGAGCATTTTTAGAAATATCTCTATCCATAAAATAATCTCGCCAATGCCTTTGAATATCTGTGTCAAAATTCTTTTTTCTGTACTCAAAATAAGCTACATTAAAAGCAATAGGATGGCCTTCATTGTGTCTTCTATCATGAGGTAGGCACAGTTGCGCCATACTGGCTTTCACCTGCGGTTTCATCCATGCCCCCTCCCGAACCGTACGGACATCTTTCGATGTATACGGC
>WQUF01000224.1 GCA_009785875.1 Oscillospiraceae bacterium
CTGTAAAGGCAGTGGTCAGGTTCATGCCGATTTCGTTAAAAAGTTGTTCCGCCTGTTTTTTCAACTCTTTATCTATCCGAATACTCAAATTTGCAGTATCGCTGTTAATTGTAGTTTTTTCCATTTTTGCTTTCTCCTTTCTGCTTATACAATTAAATTATATATTATTATTAGTGCTATATCAATACGTAGCACTAAATATTAGATATTGTAATCTACTAAAAGGACAAATTGCCCTTTTTAAGCGACAATAATCTCCTCGGACAAATAATCCATGGTTGTTCACCAACACGAGTTTGAAGTGAGCAAACACCACATTGAATTGTGTCTTTTTCTGGTATGCGAGCTTTCAAATCAGGATTGATTTGCAGATCAATTGCTGATTGATAGCGATTACCACCTCCATCACATTCTGCATTCATAAACGGACACCATGCCCGACGTAAATTATTTTCAGCTTCATCATCCCAATTTTGAAGTCGATAACCATAAAGTTCATAAATTTTGCTCATTTAAGTATTCCACTAACTTTTTCCCAATAGCATAAGCCATTGGTGGCGGCACTGAGTTTGCAACCTGTCTGTGTTGGTCAAGATCTTTAACACTTCCCGTTCGTGAACGTATTGGTCCTAATAGTATGTAATCATCATCATATCCGTGAATACGCATATATTCACGAGGCGTAAGATAACGATTTTGGATCGGATGAAAAAATATTTCTCCACAACGCAAAGTATTTGATGGTTTGCTCCTATCAAGCCTTAAATATTTTGTAGTATCTTTCGGCATAAGGTTCCCACGAATATCAAGGCTCACGTGTTTTTGTGCTGCGAAATATGACCCTTCTGGTACAAAACAAAAAAATAAAAAGGCAACTGCCTCTCTATTCACAACTTATTTAGCTTCTTTATTCTTTTCTTCTGTTATCGCATCTCTTCTCGAGAGATTAATCCTGCCTTGTGAATCTATTTCCGTTACCTTTACCAATATTTCATCTCCAACGCTCACTACATCTTCAACTTTATTAACTCGTCGTACATCCAGTTTAGAAATATGGACTAACCCTTCCTTCCCAGCAAATATCTCTACAAATGCTCCAAATGTAGTTATCTTTGTGACCTTTCCAAGGAATACTTCCCCTTCTTTTATATCATGAGTAAGTTCATCTATCATTTTAATAGCTTTTTGAAGTGACGGTGCATCATTTGAGAATACGAATACTTTACCATCATCCCTGGTATCAATTTTAACTGAAGTTTCTGCAATTATCTTATTGATATTTTTTCCTCCAGGACCGATTAAATCTTTAATTCTACCTGGGTCTATTGTCAATATCTCTATCCTTGGAGCATATTTTGAAAGTTCAGGTCTTGGTTTTGAAATACATGCATTCATCTTTTCCAATATTTCAAGCCTTGCCTTTCTTGCAGCATCTATAGAATTTCTAATGCATTCCTTAGATAAACCTTTTATTTTAGTATCCACTTGTATCGCTGTTATCCCTTTTGTAGTGCCTGCGACTTTAAAGTCCATATCGCCAAAGAAATCTTCGATGCCTTGTATATCTGTGAGTATTCCTTCTTTTGTTAGATCCTCATTTGTTATAAGCCCGATTGCGATCCCTGCTGCTGGTCTTTTAATCGGTACCCCGGCATCTAATAACGATAAAGTACTGGCACATACCGACGCTTGAGATGTGGATCCATTTGAGGATAATACTTCAGACACGAGCCTGATTGTATAAGGGAATTCATTTTCATCTGGAATTAATGGTTCCAGAGCTTTTTCTGCAAGTGCACCGTGACCTATTTCCCTTCTTCCTGGAGCCCTTAAAGGCTTAACTTCACCAGTTGAGTAGCTTGGGAAATTGTAATGGTGAATATACCTCTTAAACTCTTCTTCTCCAATTCCATCTAATTTCTGAACCTCGCTTATGGTTCCTAAAGTAGATACAGTTAAAACTTGAGTAAGCCCTCTTGTAAACAATCCTGTACCATGTGCCCTTGGGAGTATGCTAACTTCACAAGTTATAGGTCTAACTTCATCAAATTTTCTCTCATCAGGTCTCCTATTCTCTTCCAGGAGCATGTGTCTTACTATCTCTTTTTGAATATCATATACGATTTCACCAATATCAGAAATATTATCTGGATATTTTTCATCGAATTCTTCAGAAATCTTTTCTTTAACTATATCCATTTTGTCATTTCTAATATCCTTATCAGCTTCATACATAGCATCTTTAATCATTTCAAAAGCGAATTCATTTACTTCTTTTCTTAAGTTTTCATCAGGGAAATATAGTACTGGCTCGATCTTTTGTTTCCCAAATTGTTTCACTGCTTCTTTTTGAAATTTTATTATTTCTTGACAAGCCTTGAATCCAAACATTATAGCATCATACATCACATCATCTGGTATTTCGTTTCCTCCAGCTTCAATCATCATCACTCTTTCTTCTGTTGCGCAGACTGTGAGATTTAAGCTGGATTCTTCCCTCTCTTTAGAATTTGGATTCACTATGAACTTTTTATCGATTAATCCTATATTGACAGTTCCAACTGGAGTATCAAAAGGTAAGCTCGATAAACAAAGTGCTAATGATGCTCCATTGCTTGCTAACGTCTCTGGGGAGTTATCATTATCAACTGATAGTACAGTGCATACCACTTGAACGTCATTTCTAAACCCGTGTGGGAAGAGTGGCCTGATTGGTCTATCTATTGCTCTGCCTGCAAGGACTGCCTTTTCAGTGGGTTTACCTTCTCTTTTTATAAATCCTCCAGGTATTTTCCCTACAGAATATAATCTTTCTTCATATTCTACGCTTAAAGGGAAAAAATCTATACCTTCCCTTATCGTACTGCTTCCATTTACATTAACTAGTACTACTGTATCGCCGTAACTTACGAGTATCGCACAGTTAGATAAAAATCCCACTTTGCCATATTCGACTTTAAGCACTCTACCAAATGCAGTAGTCTCTAGCGTTTGGCTCATATAAAAACCTCCTATATTTAATAAGAGCGGATACATCCGCTCTATTATTTTTTTTTGGCTAATACCAAAAATTTAAATGCAAATTATCGTATTGTTTATATCTTATTTTCTTAAATTTAGTTCTTTGTTGGACTGTATCTTTCAATATTGAAATTGAAATTAAAATAAAAAATTTAATTTATTTTCTTAAATTTAGTTCTTTTATAAGAGTTCTGTATCTTTCAATATCTTTCCTCTTTAAGTAGTCTAAGAGTCCTCTTCTCTTACCAACCATCATCAAAAGTCCTCTTCTTGAGTGAAAATCTTTTTTGTGTATGTTTAAGTGACCTGTTAAGTGATTAATCCTTTCAGTTAAAAGGGCGATTTGAACCTCTGGAGAGCCTGTATCCCCTTCATGCCTTGCAAATTTTACCATTACATTGTTTTTTAATTCTTTTTCCATATTTACCTCCAATATTTAATAAGCCATTATCCACGAGTAAAGTTGGTAAATCAAAAATCGTAGATAAGGTAATTTCCAAAATAAATTATAACAAAAACCTTTTTAATTGTAAAATGTTTTATGCATATAATTTATATCCATTTCAATTTGTTTTTTAAGCTCATTTATATTATTAAACTTTATCTCATCTCTTATTCTACCCAAAAATAAAATTTTAATAATTTTCTCATAAATATCACCATTAAAATCTAATAAATGAGTTTCAATTTTAATTTTTTTGGTGTTTGAGACTGTGACATTATACCCCACATTAGTTAATGCTCTATATATTTTATTATCGACCAAAGCTTCAGTAAAATACACACCTTTTAAAGGAATTGCAATATTTTCATCAAATTGCAAGTTTGCAGTTGGAAATCCTATAGTCCTGCCTAATTTAAATCCTCCTGAAACCTCCCCTTTAATGCTATATATCCTACCCAATAGCAAATTCACTAATTTAATATTCCCTTGCTCTGTAAGGAGTTCTCTGATATAAGTGCTGCTTACGACCTTTTTATTATATGTAACTGGAGGTACAATCTCAAATTTTATCTTATTTTCTATGCAAAACTTGCTAACAAGATGGTGGTCACCTGAATTTTTAAAGCCAAACCTGAAATTAAACCCAATGATGAAAGCTTTAACATTAAAATTATCTACAAGCAATTTAAGAAAATCTTCTGCTTTTATATGGGAAATAGTATTGTCAAAATCTACAAGGAGTAAATAATCTATTTTATCTTCTAATAATTCTATTTTATCTTCATTCGTCATAAGAGATTTATTAAGATCATTTTTTTTAATAAAGTTTAAAGGATTGTTTTTAAAAGACAATACCATGGATTTATAATTTTCATCTTTAGAAATGATACCGCATTTTCTAACCAGTTCCATGTGCCCTATATGAAATCCATCAAAGTTACCTAAAGCTATTGCCTTTTCTTCCTCATCCTCTTTTTTAAATAAGCTATCTAAAACTTTCATACATTCTCCTAAACAAACTTCTTAATGACCTTTATTTTTTTATCGGCTATCTTCCCAAATCCAAAAAAACTATTTTCAAAATAAATTCTGTAATATCCATCTTTTAAGTCACAAAATACAGGAATTCCATTTAAAATCTTTTTATTTAATTCAGCTGGTACTTTAAGTATTTCGTATTCCCTTAATAGATCTTCAGGCGATATTAAATGGTCGTAAATATTCTCCTCAGTCAATTGGCTAAGTTCCACAGAATTTTCTATGCAAAAATTTCCGCTTTGAACCCTTCTAAGATCCTGTATTGTAGCACCGCACCCAAGCATTTCCCCTAAATCATTGGCAATTGACCTAATATATGTACCCTTTGAACAGTGAATTCTTAATTTTAAAATATCATGAGTAAAACTTAATATATCTATAGAAAAAATTTTTATTTCTCGCTCTTTAAGATCGACGATGATATTTTTTCTTGCAAGTTCATAGGCCTTCTTCCCATCTATCTTTATAGCAGAATAAGCAGGAGGTTTTTGGGTACCTATAGCTTTAATTTCTTCAACACTTTTTTTGATATCCTCAATATTTACTAAAGGTATGGTTTTAGCAATAATTTCTCCTTCCATATCGTAAGTAGTAGTTTTTATTCCTAAAATCAAGCTGGCAATGTATACTTTATCTTTAGCCATGAGATAATCCGACAAAGATGTAGCTTTTCCAATCACAATGGTCAAAAGTCCGGTAGCTAGTGGATCCAAAGTCCCAGTGTGACCAACGGATTTTAAATTGGTTAGTTTCTTTACTTTCCTCACTACATCAAAAGATGAAACCCCTTTTTCTTTATCGATTAAAACAGCCCCATCCATAGTTAAATTTCCTTCTTAAGTTCCATAAGCAATATATCTTTAACCTCTTCCACATCTTTAGAATTAATAACGCAACCTGAAGCTCTCACATGACCCCCACCATTAAAAGTTTCAGCGAGAGATTTTACATCCACTATATTTTTGGATCTTAAGCTGATTTTAAAACCTTCGTCTACCTCTTTAGCCACAATAGACACTTCTATGTTCTCGATATTGAGTCCAAAATCTATCACATCCGATGTGGAAAAATCCTCAAGACCAAAGTTATCTAAATCTCTTTTAAATATAGTCATAAAGACAACTCTGGGATGAATATATTCAAGGCTCAAAAGTACTTTGCCTACAAATTTAGTATTTAAAAAGCTATTATAATTGAGCACTCTCCTCGTAATCTCAGTATGATCGATACCAGAATTAAGAAGATCCCCGGCAATGCCATGAGTTAGCGATGTCGTATTCTGAAATTTGAAATTTCCTGTGTCAGAAATAATAGATGTGTACAAATAAGTTGCAATCTTCACATCGATATTTGCATTTAAGCCCTTCAAAATTTGATACACTATTTCTCCCATGGAAGAGGCATTTGCATCCACATAATTGATGTCACCAAACATGTCATTTGTACCATGATGATCTAAATTAATAACCGTATAATCCTTATTTGAAAAATTAAAATCACCACTTAACCTGCTTACTGACCCACAATCTAAAGTGATCAAAAGCTCTGTTCCATTTTGAATATTCTGAAAAAACTTTGATTCTATCGTTTGAGCTTTAGGTAGAAATCTTAAATTGCTTGGCAATTTTTCTTCACATATGATATATGGGTTCTTTTTTAAATCTGTTAAAGCAAGATAGAGAGCAAATGAAGAACCAAGGGAATCCCCATCCACCCTCTTGTGGAAAGAAATAGCAATTTTGGTAGCCTTTTTTATTTCGCTGATTATTCTATTGATTATCATTTATTGTCCTCATGAATTTTTTCTAAAATGCTATCTATTTTTAAAGCATTATCCATAGAATTATCTTGTAAAAATGTTAATTTCGGTGTGAATCTTAATTTTACCCTTTTGCTAACTTCATGGCTTAAAAATCCCTCGGCACTCTTTAATGCCTTAAAAGAATCTTCTTTTGACTCATTATCTCCAAATAAACTGATAAAAACCTTTGCATATTTATAGTCCTTTGACAATTCAACACCAGTGACGCTTAAAAGACTTGAAATCCTCGGATCCTTAACTTCATGTGTAATTAAATAGCTTATCTCTCGCCTAATATCCTCTGAAGCTCTTTCAATCTTGTAGTTTGACATAATTCACCTCAATCTATAACTTCACTAAACTAAGTATATTCTAAAGCTCTTTCTTTTTTATTTCTTCTATTGCAAACGCTTCTATTATATCTCCCTCTTTTACATCATTAAATTTATCTATAGTAAGCCCACATTCATAATTTTGATTTACTTCTTTTACATCGTCTTTAAATCTCTTTAAAGATGACAATGTGGATTCAAAAACAACAATTCCATCTCTTATTAATCTAACCTGACTATTTCTTGAGATCTTTCCAGATAGAACATAGCATCCGGCAATTGTACCAACATTTGATAGTTTATAGATCTTTCTGACCTCACAGGAGCCAACTATCACCTCTTTTTTCTCAGGTTCCAGCATTCCAATCATAGCTTTTTTTACATCTTCAATTGCATCATAGATTACCCTGTAAGTCTGTATATGAACCATATCTTTGCTCGCTAGATTTTGAGCGTTTACATTTGGTCTCACATTAAATCCGATGATGATAGCATCAGATACATATGCAAGGGTTACATCGCTTTCTGTTATAGCTCCAACTCCAGAATGTATGACCCTCACTTTAACCTCATCTGTAGATAATTTCTCTAAAGACGAGTGTATTGCTTCAGCTGATCCCTGTACATCTGCTTTAACTATTATATCAAGCTCTTTAATCTTTCCTTCTTTTATCTGGCTATATAGGTCTTCAAGCGATACTCTGGTCCTCTTTGCTCCGCTATCTTTTTTATTTAGTTTTGAGGATTCCGCAATTTCTCTAGCAGTTTTTTCGTCTTTAACACAGGAGAATCTATCCCCAGCTTCGGGAACTTCTGATAATCCTATAACTTCTGCAGGTATGGAAGGTCCAGCACTCTTTATGGATTTCATTTTATCGTCAAACATTGCGCGGATTCTTCCATATGTATCTCCAACTACAATAGAATCTCCAACTTTTAAAGTTCCACTTTCAACTAAAAGTGTAGCGACTGGTCCCCTGCCTTTATCCAGATTAGCTTCGATGACTGCTCCATGTGCTTCTCTATTAGGATTAGCTTTTAATTCTTCCATTTCAGCGACTAAAAGCACCATTTCCAAGAGCTCATCTATTCCTATTTTTGCTTTTGCAGACACTAAAGAACAAATCGTCTTGCCGCCCCAATCTTCAGCTAAAAGATCATAATCTGCAAGTTCTTGTTTAACTCTATCTATATTTGCACCAGGTTTATCTATTTTATTTATTGCTACTATTATTGGAACATTTGCTGCTCTCGAGTGATTTATAGCTTCAATAGTTTGAGGCATGATGCCATCATCTGCAGCTACGACTAAAATTACTATATCGGTTATCTTTGCTCCTCTAGCTCTCATAGCTGTAAAAGCTTCATGCCCAGGTGTATCCAGAAAAGTTATTTTTTCACCATTTATTTCTACTGTATATGCGCCTATATGTTGAGTGATTCCACCTGCTTCTCCTTCTACAACTTTAGATTTTCTAATAGCATCTAAAAGTGAAGTCTTTCCATGGTCAACATGGCCCATAACTGTTATAACAGGTGGTCTTTTTATGAGTTTACTTGCATCTTCTTTCTCTTCTTCTACTTCTTTTACTATTTTGCACTCTTTGCATGTAATCTCTATACCAAATTTAGAACACAATTTCTTTGCAGTATCAAAATCAATTTCTTGATTAATAGCTGCTATAACACCCAGGAAAATCAATGTTTTAATCACTTCATTTACAGGTTTATTTATTTTGCTTGAGAGATCCTTTATTGAAATAGTACTACCAATATCGATTGGATCAGTATTTAAATTAGTATTTACAGCCTCTTCAAATTTATTTTTTCTGAATTTTTTACCTTTTTTATAGTTATTATTCTTCTCAACCAGATTTTCATATTTATCTTCAATTTTCTGCTTTTCATTTAATATACGAATTTGATCGTTATCTACAACCGCAACCTCTGCAACTTCTTCTTTTTTTATTTCTTTGCTCTTTCCATTTAAATTATTGCTTCCACTATTTCCAGCATAGAACTCTTTAATTATATCCAAATATTCACCTTCAATCACACTCATATGGTTTTTTACATTTACATCTAGGTTTTCAGCTTTAATAAAATTAATTAAATCTTTGCTAGAAATTTCCATCTCTTTAGCAAGCTCATATACTCTTATTCTAGCCATATCATTCACCCCTTGAGTTTATTTTGTTCAAAATACTATTTGTAAGATTTTTATCTTCATTCCTATGGCACTTATTTATTCTCTATGATACTTCATTCATCTAAGCTTAATTCATCCTTCAATCTGTCGTATATACTAGCATCTAGTTTTACTTCCAAATTTTTCTCGAGCCGGTTTGTTTTAATAGCTTTATTAAGGCATTCCATGCTTCTGCAAATATATGCTCCTCTTCCAGGTTTCTTCCCTTTTAAATCTATGGAAATTTCACCCTCTTTACTCCTCACCACACGAATTAAATCCCTTTTATTTTTCATTTCTCCGCAACCAGTACACATCCTCTGTGGTATCTTCCTTACTTTCATATCTCCTCCTAAAGGCTAAAGCACACTATTTGCTTTTAATATCGATTTTCCAACCTGTGAGTTTAGCTGCAAGCCTTGCATTTTGCCCCTCTTTACCTATAGCTAAAGAAAGAAACTCAGGCGCAACTAAAACAAGTGCAGATTTATTATCTTCGTTTAATGTAACATCTACAACAGTAGCTGGACTGAGTGCATTTGAAATATACTCTTCAGGTAATTTGCTCCATTTTATAATATCAATTTTTTCATTTTTTAGTTCATCAACGATATTCTTCACTCGAGTCCCTTTTGCACCAACACAAGCACCCATTGGATCTACATTTTCATCCTTTGAATATACGGCTATTTTAGTTCTTGAACCTGCTTCCCGAGCTATAGATTTAATTTCTACAGTACCATTATATATTTCCGGAACTTCAAACTCAAACAATCTTTTAACAAATCCAGGATGTGTTCTAGATATCACTATGTATGCACCTTTGGGTTTATTTTGAACCTCCACCACGTAGAGCTTAATAGGCTCATTAAATTTGTATTCTTCACCGGGTATCTGACCAGTTGGAGCAAGGATCGCTTCAGTACTCCCTATTTTAACCAGAATAGAGGATTTTTCTTTTCTCAAGACGATTCCAGTGACTATATCATCTTCTTTTTCAGCAAATTCATTGTAAGTTAACTTTCTCTCTTCCTCTTTAATTCGTTGAACCACAACTTGCCTAGCCGCTTGGGCTGCAACTCTTCCGAATGTTTTTGGCGTCACTTCTTTATTCACGATATCGTCAACAACATATTTGCTATTTATCGCCTTTGCTTCGGAAAGGGAAATCTCCGTGTTCTTATCTAATAAGTTTTCATCTTCCACAACTTTATACTGACCATATACATGAAAATCTCCAGTCTCTTTATCTAATGTGACACTAACATTTTGAGACGATCCTCCATAATTTTTTTTATAAGCAGATTCTAAAGCTTGAATTATAGTATTAAAAAGCAGTTCTTCACTAATACCTTTATCCTTAGTAATCTCTCTCAATGCATCAATTAATTCTTTTCCCATTGTATCCTCCTAAAGTCGAACCATAAACTTATTTGCTTTATATTGTTTCTTAAAATATTAATTGTTTTACCTTCATATTCAATCACAATGAAATCTCTATTAAAGTCTTTTAAGCACGCCACAATTTTTTTAGGCATATTAGAATCAATAATTTTTTTTAGTTTGATATTTACTTGATGATCTTTATACATTTCAAGGTGTGCATCAGTAAATAAAACCCTCTCAATGCCTGGCGAAGATATTTCTAACCTGTAAGAAAAAGGAATCGGATCTTTTTCATCTAAAAAATCACTTATGCTATCTGAAACCTGTTCGCAATCATCAAAAGTTACTCCATCTTTTTTGTCGATATATACGCTAAGGTAATTTGAACCATTTTTCTTGATGAATTCAATATGGTATAAATCTACACCTTTACTTTGCGCAATATCTTTTATAGTCGGAGTGATGGATTCTAAAATTTTATCGTTCATTTTTCACCTCATAGTAAGAAAAAATATTAAGATAATTAAATGATTAACTTTATCAAATAAATAGAAAGAGCGGGAAAATTCCCACTCATTTCGTTGAAATATGCTTCTTTTATATATTATACCATATAATATTTTATTAGCAAGGCTTAAAATAAACTAATTTTATTTTCCCATAATCCCATAATCCTTCTTTAACTAGGGAAATGTTATACATAAAATAAACAAAGGATGCTGTGTTAGTGTTTTATCAAGCTTCTCTCTACTTCCTGCCTTGACAAACCCGTGCATTTGCATATATCCTCAACAGACATACCATTAGTAAACATGTTATTTACAAATGTTACAAATGTGTTCTGCATTTGTAATAAATTTAATTCCATCTGCTGTTTTTTTATTTCAGTCTGCTGTTTCTCTATTATGGCTTGCATCTTCTCTTTTTCAACTCTTGTTACCTTTTCCAACCAATCCTTTTCAATCTTGTCTCGTTCTCGTTCTCATTCAAATATCAAGTTATTTCGTTCTCGTTCCCATTCAAATATCAATTTTTCAGCCAATACATCTGCCACTCCTTCCTTAACTACCTATGACCGCCGGTGCTGATAAAGTTAGTATACGTTTATAAATTTTATCGAATATTTGGGTAATAGCTTGCTCACTTATAAAAATCATCTTCCATCTGAATTTAGTATAGCATAAATACTCATAAGTATAGGGATACATCATCCTTTGGTCGCATAATTCCCTTAACAGAAATTTTTTATAGACCTATCCTTTATGAGCTGCTTCAACAATACAATTATATCAAATAGGAAATTTATATTCAAGAAAATTGATATCTTTAGATACGGCTAACATATCAACTTCTGTGGCATAAATGGAAAGAGGAATGCTATTTATCCGCTTATTAAAAAATTATTCCTTAAAATTAAAAAATAGTCAATTTTTCCTCAGATCTGTCATAGATATAATATATGAAAATTAAAAATATGGAGGATAATTTCTATGCCTATTATTAAAAAATCTGATGTTATTCAAGAATGGGATTTTAGCGATCCTAATGATGAAAAGGAAAAAACAGCCAAGCATAAACGTGTTATTAAGGAAGAGCTCGTCCAGGAATGGGACTTCAGCGAAAACAAAGATGGTGAAAATGAAGAGCTCATTCAGGAATGGGACTTCAGCGAAAACAAAGATGAAAATGATGAAAATGAAGTGCTCATAAAAGAATGGGATTTCAGTGGTGCTGATAAAGAGGAATTTAAAGAAGGTTTTGATTTAGATAATTGTGAGTTTTTTGAGGAACAAGATATTGATGCTACGCCAAATTCTAAAGCTTCAAAACCAGAAACCAGCGATGTATTTTTAGACACTATAGCTAATTTTTCAGAAAAATTTGAATATATCAGTCTGCCTAATTTAGTTGATATAGATAATTCAATAAATTTCTTTCCAAATCCAAGCGATGAGGAACTCCTTGATCTCATGGAATCGCTGGAAATTTTCGGCTTGCTTTCACCACTTACTGTTATAAAGTGCAAGGATTCCGATATGTATACTGTAGTCTCTGGAAGATCGAGACTTGCTGCCTTAAAGAAGCTTTATGATCAATCATTTGAGTCAAATTATTATAGCATCCCTTGCAGAGTCCTGGATCCAGATACTGACCCGTCTATAATTC
>WQUF01000225.1 GCA_009785875.1 Oscillospiraceae bacterium
GTATCTCCGCTACTGAGTATTTTAAATATTGCGAGGAAGTCGGCTGCGCTATATGGGGTATTTTAGTCAGCATACCAGAAGCCCTCTATGAGCCTGTTGGGATGTGGCTTCCTTCGAATTTGATAAAAGAAGGGACTTCGGAGTATGTTCAGGGAGTTGAAGTGCCTGTTGATTATTCCGGAATAGTTCCTAAAGGTTTTGAAATCATCGATCTTAACCCATGCAAAATGATGATCTTTCAAGGTGAACCTTATGATGACGAAAATTTCTCAGATGAAATCGGCTATGTTTGGGATGCTATTGAAAAATATAACCCTGAAATTTATGGGTTTAAATTGGCTCCAGAAGATGGACCTAGATTTCAATTTGAGCCTTGTGGATATAGAGGATACATCGAGGGAAGATGCGTTAAAGAAATATAAATAGCTGTAGCTTCATAACTACAGCTTTATTATAGATACAATTATTTTTGCGTTTCAATATAATCTTGGATTTCCATAAGAATACCTTCGTTTCCTGTAAGGTGAAATGGCTCGTAACCCTCTTTTATAAATTCTAATATATTGTATTTCTCGTCACGTTCAAGGAACTCATCAGGTGAAAGGTTATGTCTTTCCATATAAAGATTAGCCATCTCGACTTGCATGTATAAAATCTGATCTAAAGCCATAATATTACGCCTCCAACCATCGTTTTGTATCACCATGCATTTCTGCGTCCAGCATATCAAGCACATACTCAAGACTCTCCAAATATAAGTATGATTCTGGGTTTATGAGGAGTTTAAAAGTATCTGTCTTCATGAAAAATCTCAAAGCTTCTGTACCTGTTATATTATTATCTAAAGAATATTTCTGTACGACTTCCGTCGTTAGAGTATCAATTGCAAACTGAATACTTTCTTTTGTCGATATTAACATCGCATCTCCTTTTTGAATCAATAGCGAAGTTCCTTTACTAGTTCCAAAATAAGCTTGCTTTGGAAGATTATCAGGTTTAATATTATCAATAAGCACATTTATAGCTTTATTGCTTTCAATTTCTCCATATGCTCCTGAAAAATAAGCCCGTAGGCTTAGCCTTGTATCATCATCAGCTGTTGGACCAACCACTATATCATACACATGTGTTTTATCGATACTTTTATAATTGGCAAGAACAAACAATATCCACTTTTTATCGGCTTTTACAAATTCTTTAATAGATAAACCAATTGTTTTCCTTTTATCTAATTCGTATGTATAGAGATAAGCATTAACATTGATATTGCGTTTTTGTTCTTTCTGCATTAGCCGTACTTCTTCGATCCTTTTATTGCGCAGTGCTAAATTAATCGCATGATCCTTATTTTGTGTTGTATAAAAACCTTTACCAAAATCTTTAAAAGGCTTACCTTTTGATACGTCTATTTCATTAAATAAATGAGTAGACCCATGATAAAGAGTTATTATTTTATTTGAATTAAGAATAGCCATATTCATAGTTCACCTCAACTTTTATTATACTATTTTATTGAGATTTTATGATATACTAAAGATAACTAAATTTTCAATTTAGAGCTTTTAATAAAAAAAGTGAAGGAGTATTATTTCTAAAATTCATGCTAAACATTCTCACAGTGAGAATATTATACTAAAATTTATTCTAAATATTCTCATGGTGACAATGAAATTTGTAAATTTAGGATGTATGAAATTCATAGTATAAAAAACTAAATCTATATGTTCTTTTAAATAAATATGGTCTTGTTCAATAAACTCATCTATAAAAGAATTGTTAAAAAACCAAATAAACAACAATAGCTCAAAGGGAAACACGTTTGATGTATAATGCTAGAAAACAAATAGGAAAGGATGACTAAACACATGTTAGCGGATAATTACATAAACGTAAAACAAAATTTTAAAGAATACTGTGATAAGATATCAAAAGAACAAGAAACATTACTCGTCATAAGGAAAGACGATCAAGATATCGTAATCCTATCGATTGAAACCTATCAAGAACTAGAAAGAGCCAAAAACAACATGGATTATTTAGAAAAACTAAATAAATCTATTGAACAAAGAAAACAAGGAAAAGTAACCCAAGTAACATTATTTGACCACGATAATGAAGAAGAATAAGGAGAAATTTTGGATTATGCTCATATTACCAGCTTTCCTTAACTCCACCATCACTTGCTATGACTTGCCCTGTTATCCATTTTGCATATGAACTATGCAGAAAAAGCACCAAGTCAGCAGCATCATCCGGCGTTCCCCAGCGACCTGATGGAAACCTTTTTGCCACAGATTCATATTCCTTACCTGAACAATAACCCGTGTCATTCGGTCCTGGATTTATGCAATTAACCCGTATATTTTTATCTCCTAATAAGTATGAAGTTTGACGGCATAAGCAAATAATAGCTTCTTTTGATACACAATAGGCGATTTCATTTACCATAGGGCTTAAATACTGTCCACTTGTAAATAAAGTAATAGCATTATCTTTTGTTGTATCCACTTGATTAACAAAAGATTGTATCATCATCATAGAAGCACGGACATTTACAACTAAATGATGGTCTATGTGTTCCGGTGTCCATTGACCAATCTCACCATAAGTTGAATAAGCATGGTTTAGAATCAAGCCATCAAGTCCGCCTAATTTTTCTGTGGCTTCCTCAACAACCTTTTCAGCAATACCTGGTTTTTCTAAATCTGCAGATGTGAGTGCTGTTACCTTTAATCCCAAATCATTAAATCGCTTTGATAATGTTTCAGTTCCGTTCGGCATTGCAGACTTATGTCCTACAATCATATCATAATCTGAAAAACCGTGAATAGCGACTATAGCACCTGCTTCCGCAAATCGTTTAGCAAGCGTTGCTCCAATACCTAATGGGCGACTCACGCCTGTTATTAAAATCTTTTGTCCATCTAATCTTATGGAAGAATTATTCATTAAATCATCACCAACCTTTATATATAAGAATTTGCATTAAACAAAATATGCTCCCAAATTAATGAGAGCTATCATTTAATAATTCATTCACCTCTTCAACGGTCATATTGTATTTTTCTGCAATCTTTTCAAGTGGTATAAAATCAATCATAAATTTAATATCTTCTTTTCTAGTATTTTCTCTAGTATTTTCTTTGATCCAATCTTCTCTAGCTCTTTGTTCAGCTTCAAACCTCTCTATCAAATCAATCAATTCTTTTTCCTCCTTGATTACTTTCTTTACTTATATTTTAACACATAGGTAACTAAAAATATCCGAATTTTATATTTCCAAAAGAAAACTTTTAAAGTATTTTTATTATGATCCAGTAGATTTATATCTACTCAATCCGAACCTAAAGAATGCATAGCTTGGAATCAAAAACAATAGTCCCAACACAGGAGTGAACATATACCACATGCTGCTCGCTCTACCGATTAGATATAAGAGCGGATAATACTGGAACAATGCCAAAGGGATGACATAAGTGAGAAAACTCAGAACACCTCTCCCATATATAGAGAATGGATATCGCCCGTGTTCCCGCCCACCGTAAGTCAAGGCGTTCATAAACTCTAACCCTTCGGTAGTAAAAAAAGCGAAGGAAGCCTGTATCAGAAAAAGGCAGGAGAATATTACACTTCCGCAGATGATCATCAAGCACAGCGTCGATATCTTATCCCACGTCCAATTGACACCGCTATTTGGAACCGCCCAGCATAAAATGATGATAGATTGAACCGTTATTCCTAACCTCGACAGATCCATCCTCGATGCAAGCACCTGAAATACTGCACCTTGAGGTCTGACGAGAATCCGGTCAAATGTACCACTTCCAAGCATGAAAGAGAAAACAGCAAAGCCACTTGAGACAAGTTCAGCGATAGAAAATGCCATCCCTACAATTGCAAAACAAAGCAATACTTGACCATAAGTGAACCCATCTACAGCATTGAAAATTGAAAACATGAAAAACACACTGAAAAATACAGTAAATGCTGATAGAAACTGACCTAAAATGACCAAGAAGAATGACAGTTTATACTGCATCTGACTTTTCATATTGATTAAGCAATATTTTAAATAAAGCCTCATTTTAGCCTCCTTGCACTATTACTTTATTGAGTGAAAAATGCATTGTAAGCTTTCCGAATAAAACCAAAGCTATGAGCCAGAAAAGCTGTAATCCAATGCCATATATAGCATCTAAACCGGTGATATTTCCGCTGTATATGCGTGACGGCATGTTCTGCATCGCAGCAAAAGGCAGTAATTGGACTATGTCCCTGATTGAAGCTGGAAAAAACGGAAGTGGTATTACTCCTCCTGATAGAAAAGTTGTTACAGCCGTCATAATCACTCTTACTCCCCGAAATGAGATAGTATGGAACATTACCACATACATAAGCATAGTAAAGGACACGGTGACACCTAATGCTAAAATCATAGATAGTAAGAATAACAATAATTGCGTAATATCAGGTGGCAGCGACATTTTAAAGATTCCAGGAAGGATGAATGCCACGATTATCACCGGTATACGAAACAATGTCACTGCTACCCGACCGGCACAAGTTCGAGTAAACCAACGTCCATATAAATCCGTTGGACGAACAAGCTCATATGCTATGGATCCGGTTTCAAGTATCGATTCAATTTCCCCATCTGCAAATACCACTGAAAATAAAATAAGAAAAGTTTCCTGCATCCATACATAAGAAACTGTTTGGGTAAACGACATGGGAAAAGCAGAAGGATTAGTTCTATAGAATGCTGCATATGCTAATATCAGCATGGCTCCCCATACAAAACACGTCATTATATGTGAAAATGCCACAATACGGTATTGTATCGCAGATATAAATCGCATACGGAATATTGCTAAATATATCTTCATTTAATTATTCATTCACCTCTTTAACTGTTTCTTCCTTTCTGTCTGTTCACTGTTTTTATTGACACGGTGCCGCCGATTCTATAAAATATTCTCATGGTGTCACCGTGTCACTTCACTATTCACTATTACCATTGTT
>WQUF01000226.1 GCA_009785875.1 Oscillospiraceae bacterium
GCACCGAAACCTCTCATGCTCACATCTATATATGTGGCACCAGCTTCCACAGCAGCGAGAGAATTTGCAGCAGCGACTCCAAGGTTATTGTGACAATGGAAGCCAACAGGGAGTTTAACAGCTTCTTTAACTTTAGTCACATATTCTTTAACCTGCTCGGGCAATAAAAAACCAGCAGAATCCGCAAGATTTATATAGTCAGCCCCATAACTTTCCATTAATTTTGCTTGCTCAGCAGCGACAGAAGGAGGTGCCATGTGGACCATCATCAAAAATCCAACTGTAAACAAATTCATCTTCTTGGCAGCATCGATGTGCTGCTGGCTTATATCAGCTTCTGTAACATGAGTCGCAACTCTTACACCAGTTGCACCGCTATCTACTGCTTTTTTTAAAGTCTCGATGGTGCCTATTCCAGGAAGTAATAATACTAGGAGCTTTGAATTCTTAATTACAGAACTTGCAGCTTTTAAAAGCTCCATTTCATCGACCTTAGAGAAACCATAATTGAAAGTAGAACCAGCAATTCCATCACCATGAGAGAGCTCTATAAAAGGAACTGATGCGCCCTCAAGACCTTTTGCAATAGCTGTAACCTGCTCTTCAGTAAAACTATGAGATATTGAGTGGCTACCATCCCGCATTGTTGTATCGACAATATTAATCATATAAGATCCCTCCTTTTATTAAATTAGATGCTTTTTAGAAGCTAAAGCCTCTGTAGTAGCGACAGCAGCAGAAGTTATTATATCAAGATTGCCAGCATAAACTGGTAAGAAATCTCCTGCGCCTTGAACTTCAATTATTGCAGTAACTTTATCTCCATCTATAATAGGAGGCATTCTAAGCCTGTATCCAGGAACGTACTTTTTAACATCGTTTACAATTCTATTTACTGATTCAGTGATGACATCTAAGCTCACATCATTCTTTATACGGACATAAACAGTATTTGTCATTAAGAGTGGTGGATCAGCAGGGTTTAATATGATTATAGCTCTTCCTTTGTCTGCACCGCCAACTACTTCTAACGCTTTTGATGTGGTCTCGGTGAATTCATCGATGTTTGCACGGGTTCCGGGACCTGCGCTTTTTGATGAAATACAAGATACAATTTCTGCATATGATGCACCAGCTACCCTTTTTATGGCATATACAATTGGTGTAGTAGCTTGCCCGCCACAGGTAACCATATTTACATTCATCTCATCTCCAAGTTTATCTAAGTTTACACAAGGAACAAGGTAAGGACCAACAGCAGCAGGTGTTAAATCAATAGCTATGATTCCAGCTTCTTTATATTTTGGTGCATTTGCAAGGTGGGCAGCAGCACTTGTAGCATCAAAAACAAATTTAATATTAGGGTCGTTTACAATAGCATCTGCTCCATTTATTGAAGTATTAAAACCAAAAGATGCTGCTCTCTTTATTCCTTCAGATTCAACGATACCAGCCATAAGATGCATTTGTAATATTTCGCTTCTCATAACTTTATACATTAAGTCACTTCCAATGTTACCTGGACCTAATATTGCAACTTTGATTTTTTCCATAAAATCACCTCAAATAGAATATTGATTATACGATATAACCTAACGATCTTGATATATCTTTAGCTGATTCCACTAAAAGTTCAATTGCATGTTTTAAATGTTCACCAGTTATGCTCGTATTAATTCCTGAAACACTGATTGAAAATTTGACTACGTTTTCGCTGTTAAAAATTGGCACTGCAACACATTTTAAACTGTCCATGATTTCTCTGTCGTCTATAGCATAACCATTTTTCTTAATTTTAATGAGTTCTTTTTCAAGATCATCCCAATTTGTTATAGTTCTATTAGTCATTGCTTTCATACCTTTAGAGGAGATTATTCTCTTGGCATCTTTAAGTGGCATATACGCAAGGAGAACTTTTCCAAGTCCTGAACAGTGAATAGGAAGCCTTGCACCTATTTCTGAAACTATTCGGAGTATCTGATTTGATTCTAATTTATCAAGGTATAGAACTTCACCATTATCTTCAGTTGCAAGCTGAACTGTTTCACCTAAAATATGGTTTATCTTGTACATGTATGGCCTTGCTATCTCTCGAACATCCCAATTTTTTGCCACGAGATTGCCTAGTTCGAAAAGACGAATACCTAGTTTATAATATCCAGTTAAACTAGATTGATCTACATAACCAAAATCTCTAAGTGTAGATATTAGTCCATGTATTGTGCTTTTAGGCCAACCTAATTTTTTTGAAATCTCTGTAAGTGAAATTTCATTTTTTGAGTTTGCTAACATATCCATGATCATAAGTGCTTTTTCCACAGATTGAACATGTGAATTTTTTTTAAAAGATATTCTATCATTGTCCATTTTTAACTCTCTTAATATAATATTATATAAAGCAATAATGTCTACTGAAGTAATGATAACATTAAAAAAAAACTATAGCAACGTTTTCATTCGCCTATACTGAATTATTATTCCCATATACAGAACAAATATTTATATTAAGAGAAGAAGGGACTGTTTATACATTTTAGTGTATAAACAGTCATTTTATAACAGCCTCTTCTTCTTTTAATCATTTATTATAGCATCTATTTTAGTATCTAGTTTCGCATTTATTTTCGCATCTATTGATATATCTACGCTTACATTTGCATTCAAAATCACAATCACAATCACATTCTTCTTTCTCACGGCATCTTTCTCTTATAAGAGGATTTTGTATTGCCGTTACAAATTGAAATCCGTGAACATGAAAATCATCTAAAGTAGTCTCACCGCAAACAAAATGAATATGCTTTCCGTGTCCTACATCGATTGCTGGGCCAGTTTCAACTCCAACTTCATGATGATGACCATAAGAATCTGTATTTATAAATATCGCATGTTTATGATCGTCACAAGATAGTGGTATTGCTTCAGAAGTCACTCCGCTAAACCTATGATTGTGTCTAAGTCTATTAACACAACTTTCACAACTTTCAGCAAAAAAGGTGCTTGCTGTAAATTCGTGATCATGAGATTGTTGGGGAAGGTTGCTAGCAGGACAAAACTCCTCTTCATGACATTCCCTACATTCTCTTCTATTTCTTGCAGCTGAATTTCTTGCTAAACTGGGATACTCTCTATTTATTAATCTCCCTATCATTTCTTCATCCATTTTCATTATCCTCGCTTTTATTTATTTTTTAACTTAAGTTTAGGGATTCAATATATACTATTCATAAAGCCATAAGTATGTGATAAAAAATTTATAATATTGCACTAGCTTTTTATGTGTTAAATTCTTAAAATTTACTGAGTGAATTCAAAGTAGTGGAAATGCTAAAAAATTAAGCATATAATATTAATATAAGAGAAAATGATAATCAAACACTTGAAAAAGGGTAGAAAAGAAAATACTACGGAAGGACAGAATTATAAATGAAATGCCCAAAATGCGGAAACATTGAATATGATAAGAGAATCGTTCTTTGTAGCAATTGTGGTACAAAACTTCAGAAAGATTTAAGTGATAAAAAAGGGATTCCTATTAGCACTATTGTAATGGCTTGTATTGGTATTATTTTAATAATGTTAAGTATTTTTGTTGTTACCTATCTCGATAAAAAAGATAAACCAGAACTTTTTAATCATATTAGCAATATAAATAATAGTATACCTGTCATAAAAGCTAACGAGATTAAGCCTTTAAGTATGGATATTATTCAATTAGATAATGCTGATTTTCCAAGAATAAAATACTATGCAAATATCATGGGTGAAAACAACGCTGGGATGGAAGGGCTTAATAAAGATGATTTTAAGATGTTTGAGGATTATTCTGATGGAACTGAAAGTGAAGTACAAATAGAAGACATATATAAGATACCTTATTCGGAGGATGTTTCGATAAATTTTGTTATCGATAAAAGTGATAGTATGAATGAAGCAAAATCAGCTGTTAAGGATTTTTTAAGTGAAATTAAATCTCAAAATTCAAACTATGTTGCAATTACAAGTTTTGATAGCTATGTATATTCTAATCAAACTTTTACTAATGACTTAAGTGATTTATATACTGCTATAGACAACATATATCCAAATAGTGGAACGGCTTTTTATGATGCTCTATGTGCTGCATTAAATAGTACAAGTTTTCAAAAAGGTGCAAAATGCGTAATAGCATTTACTGATGGTAATAATATTGATAATGAAAGCAGTTATACTTATGACGATGTTGTTAAAATGTGCAATTCAACTGGGATTCCACTATATATAATTGGTATAGGAGACGAGTCAAAGTTTATAGATTTAAAAGATTTAACAAGTAAATGCAATGGTAAATTTATATCCGCAAATACTGAAAACTTAAGTGAAGCTTTAGCAAATATTTATTCTAATATATATAAAATGCAGAGGAATTTATATGAGGTAACTTATATATCTCCAAATAAAAATGATGCTAATATTTCTAGAACTATTAGGTTAATTGCAGACGAAAATCAGGGATATACAGGGATGACCTCGAGAAAGTATATTCCAAATCCTGTGGATAACATTTTTAACGATGATTATAGCAAGAAAGATTATATACTGGGAAAAAGCTCTTCTGAACATGTTGCTAAAAGTGATTTGACAGGTTTAAGTTTAGCAGAACTAAGAATAGCAAGAAATGAAATATTTGCAAGACATGGAAGGCTATTTAGAGATTCATTCTTAAATAAATGGTTTTATTCAAAACAGTGGTATTTGAATATCCCTCTAAAGTATAGTCCACCTGAATTTGATAGTATGCAATCACCTTTATCAATGATTGAGATAGAAAATACTGATTTTATTTTAGCATATGAAAATGAAATCATGAATAATTCATTGATATTCCCTAATATCTCTTATAAACTATTATCAGAGTATGATGTGTCTTTAGACAAACCTGTTCTCGTTAGAAGCTTAGAAGAGTTTTATAATGGAAAGGGATTAAACTATGGACAAATGGATTC
>WQUF01000227.1 GCA_009785875.1 Oscillospiraceae bacterium
TTTTTTCGTTTTTTATTTAAAATCAAATAAATCAGTAATCTTGATCTCTAATTCTGGAAAAATATATACTTTTAATATTTCACTGGAATAAGAGCCACCGCTCCAATCATCCTGTTCCTCACCGACAAAATAACCACCTAAAAACTTGAATTTACCATCCTTTAGTATATATTGAATGACTTCTTTTGAATATGGATTGATTATCCAAAATTCTTTTACGCCTATCTGTTCGTAAATTTCTTTCTTCCTACCATAATCATAATCGAATGTGCTTTTAGAGATTACTTCTACTACTAAATCAGGCACACCTTCATATCCTCTTTCTGTAAATTTGGATGTATCACATATGACCATGACATCAGGTATTAATTTTTGTTTATCTTCTATATATAAAAAAATATTATCAGGATAAACCTTGCATTCATAATTTCGATTCTTCCTAAAATAATCTTTAAATAAATCATAAACATTTAATACAATATTAGAATGTTCCATTCTAGCAGGTAATGCAAATACAATTTTCCCGTCGATTAACTCTTTTTTATAAAATTCCTTGTTATCTGGATAGTTTATTTTTTCCATATAATAGAACCTTACCCTTCACCAATAAATTTATTTCATTTTATCATAGAGATTAAGTAGATTCAATGAGAAGTCAAGTAACCTGATGGGATGAATTCATTTGACCTTATAAGCACTTGATCATCATATCATCTCCTTTTTGATCTTAGTTTATCATATTCAGCAGGACAGCAGTATGTCACATTTAAATTTAAGTCCTTTTTTTATAAACTTAGATGGGGTTTTTTGTAACTAAGAAAAAGCTCCTTGAAATTGTAACTTTAAATTTTTATACTGAATATATTAATTGGGGGGATGCTTATTGAAAATTAATGTAAATATCGATAATCGTTTCACTGAAACTGAGATTACGATTAATTGTGGTCATATGAGCGAAGAACTGGAAAAAGTGATTGCAACTCTTAGAGTATTGGATTTAAAGATCACAGGGACAAAGAATAATCAAACGTATATTTTGGAGGCTTCGAATATATTGTACATCGATACAGTTGATAAAAAGACGTTTATATACACAAAGGACGATGTTTACGAGACCAGCCTTAAGCTTTACAGGCTAGAGGAACTTTTATCCCCAAGCGATTTTTTTCGTGCATCTAAATCATGCATCATTAATTTCAATTGCATCAAATCCTTAAGATCAGATATTGCTAGCAGGATAATTGTAACCATGGAAAACAACGAAAAGCTAATCGTATCGAGGCAATATTCATCGTTTATTAAGAAGAAATTGGGGGTGTTATGATGGATGAAAATAAAAGTTTAATCACTATATTTTTCAATCAAGTATTCCTTACTTTTGGTTTAGCTATTATTGCGATATCCATAGTGGGATGGTCTGTAGGTGATGTCACTAAAGGAACAGTGAGTTTGTTGAGTTTAGGGTGCGAAGGTTTATCTTATAAATCTTTGCTACAAGTTTTTATTTTTTCTTTTTTTGAAGGAATAATTACACTCATATTTAATCCTAATCTTTTCATAAAAAAGATGATGCTTCTTTGGAGAATAGTTTTAGTGTTTGCAGCATCATTGGTGTTAGCAATTGTTTGTTCTATATTATTTCATTGGTTTCCAACAGGAAATTTTCTGGCATGGATTGGTTTTATCGCATCTACTACTGTAGGTTTTATGATTGGATTAATTTATGCATTAATAAAAATAAGATTAGAAAATAAGAAATACAATGAACTTCTAACAAATTATAAAAAAAATCAAAAAGGGGATGATGAGAAATGAAGCCTGTTATTTGTATGGATCATGTAAGCAAATCTTTTAACGATAAAACAGTTTTAAAAGATGTGAATTTTTCAGTAGATGAAGGTGAGATATTTGGATTACTTGGTCCAAGTGGAGCTGGTAAAACCACGGTTATCAATATTTTAACTGGACAATTGCGCAAAGATAGAGGGGATTCATCTATTTTAGGGGAGAATTCTGAGAGATTATCAGATGAAGCGCATGAGAAGATCGGGATGGTTCTTGAAAACAGTGGACTCTATCCTCGTTTAAGCTGCTACGATAATTTAGCTGTTTTTGCAGAAATATTTCACTTGCCAAAGACTAAGATCAAGGACGTTCTAAAAAAAGTTAAATTAGAGGATGCCATAAAAAAACCAGCTTCAAAGCTATCAAAAGGGATGACCCAAAGGCTTGTGCTTGCAAGAGCTATAATTCATAATCCTAAACTTTTATTTCTTGACGAGCCAACCAGCGGTTTAGATCCAAATACTGCTTTAGAGATACACAAGCTAATATTTGAACTTAGAGAAAATGGAGCTACGATTTTTTTAACAACTCACAATATGGAAGAAGCGACTAAACTTTGCCACCGTGTCTCTCTATTAAATGAGGGAGAGATCGTGGAGTGTGGACAACCAGACGCTCTGTGCCGAAAATACAATACCGAAAAATCGGTAGATGTGCTATTAAAAGATGGACAAAGCATCCACCTCCCATGCGATAGAAGCTCAGCTAAAGCTATCTCGAGATATTTTGAAGATGAAATGGTGGAATCTATCCATTCGTCTGAACCAAATTTAGAGACTGTGTTTATTAAATTAACTGGGAGGGATTTGCAATGAATAAAATCTTAGCAATATTTAAAAAACAGCTAAAGGATACCCTGAAAAATAAAGTGACTCTATTGCAATTTGTATTATTTCCAGTTATGGCATTTTTCTTGACAGAGTTTATAGCTAAAGGTACTGTTGGCTTACCGGAAAATTACTTTGTCATCATGTTTGGCACTATGTATGCTGGACTCGTTCCACTTGTTAACATGGCAGTTATCATATCGGAAGAGCGGGAGAAATATAGCTTGAAGATGCTGATCATGTGCAATGTGAAACCATTTCAATACTTGGTTGGGGTAGGGGCTTATGTCTTGATACTTTGCACATTTGGGGCAGTGGCGTTTGCTTTAATCGGCGGATATAGTGGTGTAGAGGCTTTGCGATTTGTTTTAATAATGGTGTTAGGCTTCATTGCATCGATTTTGCTAGGCAGTGCAATAGGGATATTTTCAAAAAATCAAGGAGCATCTACAGCATTAGCTATGCCTATAGCTATGATTGCAGGATTTGTGCCTATGATTTCGATGTTCAATGAGAAATTTGCATCCATAAGCAAAATTTTATATACTCAGCAGATAAGCTTTTTAGCTGGTGATTTATCATTATCTAACTTTACTTTCCAGCGGTTTTTAATCATTGGAATAAATATGATTCTTTTTTTGGCGGTGTTTATTTATATTTATAAGAGGATAGACTTAAAAGAATAGCTGATGAAGGCGTGATTCAAATTTAGTTGACACCCTCAAAGTTTATGATAGTATTTAAAGTATTGATCTCACTAAGTTTTTGAATATAATAAAACAAAAATGTGTCAACTAAATTTGATCATTTTTTGAAACACGTCCTGATGAAAATAATCGAGTAGAATCTAATCATTACTACTCGATTTCTTCATCGTCAGGTGCATCTTTAAACAATTCTGATAAAGAAATTTTGAATCCATCAATGGCTTTAGATTCTATAACTTCATCTTCATAGTAAGTCCCACTGAAATATTTTTTGCCATTTAAAAAACAAACATCAACATGTTTTTCTTTAGGGTATACTATCCAATATTCCTTTACTCCAAATTTCTCATATACTGCTCTTTTTAAAATTGTATCATGAGATATATTGCCTGGAGATATTATTTCAACTATTAGTGGCGGTACTGTTTCGAAATACTTACCTTTTGCTTTAACGCATTGAACCATTAAATCGGGAATAAATTTATTATCTCCTAATTTTAAATCTGTAGGTGCACTATAAACTCTACATCTAGATTTTATATTATTTAAATAATTCCCTAATGCTAAAACTATATTTATTGTTATCACCTCATGATAAGGTGATGGTGATGCAAATAAGTATATATTGCCATTATTGGATGATGGTGATCCAAATAAATATACTTCCCCATTAATATATTCTAACAATTCATCATGAGTTCTATCATATTCCATAAATTCATCTATAGAATTAAATTTGACATCTCTATAATCGATATGTTCCATATTTGCCTCCTTGAAATATATCCCTTATAAACTATTATACCCTAAAGTTTGCAGCTTTAGAATATGAAGGCTTTATTTATAACTTGCTTTCGATAACGATAAACGTTGAAACCATAGATGCTGATATAATTCATTTCTTCGAAGCCTCTCTTTACAAGCTCAGGTTGACTTTTGTGATCAGTTTCCTCACCTGGACAATCCAAGATAAAGCCACCGGATTTGCATACACGAGTTAATTCAGCAATTTCAGCATCCCAATCATCACCAACTACATGTCCAGACATTACAATGTCGAAAGTATTATCTGGATATGGGATCGAAGTAATCAAAGCTTCTGCAACCCAAATATTATCGATGTTTTCACACTTTGCTTTATTGCGTATAAATTCGCGCAAGGTCTCAACGGGTTCGCTGGCATATACCTCTTTTGCAATTTTAGCTGCTGCAAAAGCAAGGCGACCAGAACCACTACCAACGTCAAGAACAACTTTGTCTTTAAAATCAGCCATTTCAAACAATCTTTCCTTATTCCATCCGTAGATATACTTACAGTTTGTATCCATCACTTCAGGAGTAGTAAATGTAACAAAATCTTCAACTGACCCTAAAACAAATATTTCTGATTTGCGAATTTTTGCCTGTTCTGTAACTATTGGGGCTTTCAATACTATTTCATCAATTAAATCTCTTTGTTCTGGGCATCGATGTTCAAAATACCATTTGACAGCAGGATTTTCATTTAATGCAATACCCATATATTGTTTCCACTCTTCATTTTTACTATAACCTGTAAACATTAAATTGATTTGAAAACGCTCCAACAATAAAAAACTGTT
>WQUF01000228.1 GCA_009785875.1 Oscillospiraceae bacterium
AAAATTTATCTAATATATTTTTGGCCAATTATTATTTTTTGCTTAGCATTTATTGCCATCTTTTCTTTAATATTTATTAATACAATATGCACTTGGGACATTTCTATTATGGTAATTGATGGTGTGACAAGTGGTTCGATAATAATTCTAGGGCTTTTGTTAATAATAAAAGTAGTAAAAACTATTTTTTTTAAAATAATTAGAAAAATTCAATTTTTCGATTGCTAGAACTATGATTTTATTTGGTCAAAAATTACAAATAATAAATTTTAGTTGATTTTATGATCATAAAAGTATAATATTTAAAATAACTTTATTTAAAGAGGTGATAATTTGAAAAAAGATTTTTCTTTAAGCAACAATAACGCCATGATTAATTTTACTGTAAAGTATTGCCAAACTGTAGAGGATTTGCTCAATAGCAATGGTTTTAGAATCGTTTTACAATCTTTCTTAGAAACTTGTAAAAAAAAGCAGACCAGGCTCTATAAGTATATGGTAGAAAAAACCGATTTAACTGATACAACTGATTTAATAAACTATTTTATTATTTTCTTTAAGTTAATGAAGACCATGTCACCTGCAGATTTTCAAGAAGAGTGTCCTCGTTATGCTCCAATTTTAGAAAACAGAGATTGTCTTCTAAGAATAGTGGAGGAATTCTATAACCACTGGAGAAAGATAGAAAGATATACCGTCATAGACAGCGTAAAAGCTACCGATGGTTTTGAAAAGAGCAATTTCATAGACGCAAATACTGATTTCACAAATCTCATTTTAAATTTTTATAGAGTACTTCAATTAAAGATCAGCAATGAGCCCCTGCTTGTATTCAGGCAACTTCCAGCAGGATGCAATGCAGGACTTATATTATCTGGATACGATTGGAAAAAACCAATGGGATATGATAAGCTTTCAAAAATCCCATTTATAAACTCTATAATGCTAAACCTCCCTTTCACAACTTATCCAAAGATGAATACAAGGGATGGTTATTTTGTAGAAACCTTCGAAAACCCTCTTTTAAATTGCAGGATAGACCCTAATCACTGGTTCTGTTATCCAGCTAAGGTCGGTCCACTAGTTGCTTATATATATTTCCATAGAGATTTTATGTCTCACGGTATATCTTTATGCAATTTATTTCAGCTTGCCGAGCTTAATGTTCCTCCAGATATAGTATATGTGTTTGGAGCTAGAGATGATAATGATGATGTACAAACATTATTCTATGATGATGATGAGAATAAAATAATGTTAGGATATGTAAATTATAATTACAAAATAGATTATTTCGGTTACATGAAAAAGATGACGCTAACTCTTCATAATTTGATTATGATGAAGAGAGGGAATTTGCCTATCCATGGTGCTATGGTTAAAATCACGATTAAAAATGGAAAATCTTTAAATTTAATCATCGTTGGAGATAGTGGTACAGGTAAATCTGAAAGCCTTGAGGCATTTAGAGCTTTAAGTGAAGAATATATAGACGACATGAATATCATATTTGACGATATGGGAACTTTAGCATTCGATTCTGATGGAAATATTAAAGCATATGGCACTGAAATAGGAGCTTTTGTCAGACTAGACGACTTAGATCCTGGCTATGCTTTTAAAGAAATAGATAGAAGCATATTCATGAATCCGGATAAGATAAATGCTAGGCTCGTCATGCCTGTGGCTACTTATAAAGATGTGGTAATGGGTCAGCCTGTAGATATGATTTTATATGGTAATAATTACGAAGAAGTAGACGACTCACACCCATCCTTAGAAAGATTTCAAAATAAAGAAGATGCTTTAAATGTGTTTAGAAAAGGTTTGAGGATGGCAAAAGGCACCACAACTGAAAAAGGTTTGGTAGGTTCTTATTTTGCAAATCCATTCGGTCCTTATCAAAAAGAAGCAGAATGCGAAATCCTTCTGGATAAATATTTTGAAGAATTGTTTAATAAAGATATTTTCGTAGGACAAATAAGGACTCAATTAGGAATACATGGAATGGAGAGAAAGGGTCCTCTACTAACTGCTAAGAAATTATTGGAAATGATATTATAAGGATTAAGCTCAACTGCTTCGCAGTTGAGCTTAATCATATTATCTATAATTGATCACTATTTAATCCTCAGCTGTTGTATTAATTTCTGCATTTGGAACAACATTATTTACTTCTGCGTTGGGAATCGTATTCTCAGTTTTTGTCTCCTGAATTGTATTATTAGATTCGGTATTCGAAACTGTATTATCAGTTTTTAAAGGAGGTGAAAGTGAATCATGAAGATCCTGCAACTCACGTCTACCGTCCTCACTCATACCTTGAGCAGCAATGCCATTATTCAATACATTTATTGCTGATTTATTATCTCCACTGGATCTATAAATTTGAGCCAAATTTAAATACCAGTCAGGATTAGTCGAGTCTATCCCTATTAACAAATTAAGAAACTCTATCTTTTGTGCACTATAATTATTGAATACATTTAGTCCATATTTCAATATGTCAATAGCAGACGAAATATTTCCTAGTCCAATATATGATTCAGATAAACCTGTATAAGCACGAGGATTCATCGATTCGACATTAATCAGCTCTTGAAAGCACAATTCAGCTTGTCCATAATTAAATTGTGATAGATACTCTTCACCCTTGTTAAGCAATTCACTTGAAGGCATTTTGCTCAGCTGTTTCATTGATAATTCATCAAGATAGTTTTGCAATTTAGAATTATTTGCCTCACTCATGTCCAAAATAGCAATCCCCTGTTTCAAAACATCCTCAGCTGATTGAATATTTCCGCTTGATTCGTAAGATTTAGCCAAATTGAGGAACCAATCAGGATTAGTTGGATCTAAATCGATTAATGATTTAAAATATTCTATACTTTTAGCTTTGTCATTTTCAAATATGCTTATATTGCTTTTCAATAATTCAATAGCTGATTCAGCATCATTGTTTGATCTGTAAGCTTTTGCTAAATCCAGATACCATTCAGGATTAGATTTATCTATTCCAATTAACAATTTAAGAAAATCTATCTTTTGTACATTGTCATTTTTAAATGTGTCGATACCTTGTTTTAGTATACCCATATCCATTGCAGATGGATTGTCTCCTAATCCAATATAAGCTTTAGCTAAATCTGAATACCCTTTGGAATTCATCGGATCAATCTCAATGAACTTTTTTAAATATAGCACAGCTGTATCATAATTGCCCTTTAAAATATATTCCTCACCCAAGTTAAGTAATTCATCTGCAGACATCTTATCGATCATTTCTGGCAAGAGCTCATCAAGAAGATCCTGCAATTTTGACTTTCCTGCTTCACTCATAGCTTGAACAGAAATTCCATTGTTCAATACATCGTAAGCTTGCTGTATATCTTCCTTTGATTTATAAGCTTGAGCTAAATTTAAATACCAGTCTGGATTAGCATTATCTTGTTCTGTTAACAATTTAAGAAATTCTATCTTTTGCACATCATCATCGTTAAATAGGTTTAAACCACGTTTCAACGTATCTATAGCAGATGAAGTATTTCTAAGTCCATTATAAGCTTCTGCTAAACCTGTATAGCCACGAGGATTCATTTGATCAATTTCAACAAGCTTCTCAAAATCTGTTACTGCATTTTCATAGTTAAGTTCCAGTAAGTTTTTCTCACCTGAGCTAAGAAGTTCGGCTGCAGACATATTATCCAGTGATTTTGAGCACGAAACCATGGACACCAGCATAAATATTGCGCACATCACGATTGTTACGAATCTTCTCATTTAAAATCGCCTCCATATCCTCCATTAAAATTGCATTCCAATGTAAGCCCCCCCTTATATATATTCAGAAAATTAACAATAGTTCATAAATATTTCTTATTATCTTAATTATTTTAAGCAATTTCAGACCAAACCTTAACCATAGATCTTTATTTTACAACAATTCTCTGCCTATGATTTAGTATGCTAATTAATATAATAACCAATTTTTAATGAAAATTCTACATATTTTTAATTATTTTTTAATAAAGTTTTCTCTAATTTTCTATATTTTAGAGATAACTTGCGGTACATTTACAAAAAAAACTTTTCCTCTTTTTATACATATTTTTACTTTATATGCACAAACTTTTTCTTTGTTTCTTAATAAAATCGATCATCATTTTTAAAGTTCATTCATATAATATTATAACTAATCTATTGTTAAGGAGTTTACCATGAAAAATGAAAAACCAGAAAGAGAAATTCTTGGAGAAGACTTAAGGCCAAACTACAGGCTTAAAAATGACCCAATTAGAATAACTGAGATTGAAATTCCATTAGATCCTTCCCCTGAGACCTTAAAAAGAAGGGCTAAAGAGGAACGGGATGCTTTAGCTAAAAGAGCTAAGATAATAAATGAAAGACCTGAATTTTTTAACAATTTTCAAAAAATAGATATAGACATCATAAATGACGATTTCTCACCATGGAATTTATTTGACTGGCCGACTGATATGGAAGAGATGAACCTTGCTCGAAGCATTGACACCGTTGGCTTAATCAATCCAATATACGTGACCCTCGACAAAGCTGGAAGATACAACGTCATTGTGGGAAGATGCAGGCTTTTAGCATTTTGCGACCTATGGAAAGCCACATCTTTGGTCAAATACCGATTCATCCCCTGCTACGTGATACCTTATGAAGAGGTTGACGAACTGTTCCTCCGCTCTTTGATGATAGAGTCGAACATCTGTTTTCGTAAAATCTCTAAAGGCAATATGATAAAAGCTCTACTAGAAAATCATACTATTATGAAATTAGAAAAACAGTTTAGAAACGAGAGCAATCTTGGAACGGAATTGTCGAATCTGTTTAAAATAAGCGAATCTACGGTTTTTAATTATTTAAAAGTGAGAAACTTATGCAATCCAGCTCAAACTTTACTTTACGATGATGAAATAAGC
>WQUF01000229.1 GCA_009785875.1 Oscillospiraceae bacterium
ACCTCCTCTTCCATCGATGGTTATGAAATCCGGCATAGCATAAGATATAAACTCTAAATCCTTTTCAATGTGCCCCGCAGCAATTTTTATACCTATAGGTCTCCCGCAAGATGCTTCTCTAAGCCAATCCACTAAATGTTTTAACTCAGAAGGTGTTTCGATGCCAGGAAAATGAGAAGGGCTATAAATGTCTTCTCCAATACTTTTACCTCTAATTTTTGCGATCTCTTCAGTAACCTTTTCACCAGGAAGTTGTCCCCCCATACCAGGCTTTGTACCTTGACCAATTTTAATTTCAATAGCATCTGAATTTTTTAAATTTTCATTGGTAACGCTATATAATATTGACCACCCTCTACATGAGGCATTAAAGTCTCTTCATTAGTGACATCATCTGAAATTTTCACAAATTTATCTTTTAAAGCTTTGCATATTGGACAACGCCAATCATTTGGCAGATCATTAAAAGCTTTGTTAGTCTTTATTTCATCGTATATGTAACCACATACGCTGCATTTATATTTAGTCATATGTCATCCTCCTTTTTAAAAGTTTATCATCTGCAGAAAAGTTTATCAATATCTTAGAAGATCTTTAGTTTATTAATCTATTCATCCTCTGGTTCATAAAAGTTGATATAAGGATCATGTGGATGAGGTTTAGGTGGCTTAGGGGGATGTGGTCCATGTGGATGTGGTCCGTGTGGTAGAGGATGTTCCTTTGAACCATGATCGTCTGGTTCGAATTCATACTCAGTATTTGGTTCATAATTAAGTTCTATTTCCAATGCAGAAATTACTCGTGTTAGATATTCACTAAATGCCTCTTTTTCTTCTTCATTTAAACAATTAAAGATATCGCTATAACCTACATCCTGAGACTGTACATTTTTACCTTTCTCGGTGAGGTTAACCATCAATACTCGCTTATCAGTTTCCGATTGAGTTCGAGTGACAAAGTCCTGCTTTTCAAGTTTATTTAAAAGTTCGTTAAGCGATTGCTGCCTAATGTCAAGGAGATAAGACAATTCTTTAGTGCTAATTTCAGGCTTCATTTTTAATACTGCTAAAACTCGGCCCTGCCCACGTGTTGGATCACCAATGGGACCATGTTCAGAGTGATTGCGCAGGTGATACCTTTGCAGAAGCCACTGAAGCCTTGATAATTTTTTATAAAGTTCCATAACTTTAGCCTCCTATGTTTATAAATATTTTATAGATAGAAAAATATAACTGTAAGAAATAGCAAGATAGGCACATTATATATAATAAAAACTTTTAAATATTTTATTGGCATGGAACCATTGCTTTTAGAGTACAATTTAAAAGAAATGAGGCTTGCAAGGGATGCAACCGGCGTTCCTATTCCACCAATATTTACTCCAACTAGTACACTTCTTGCGTCATTTGTAAAACGAGTAATCATCATTGCCGCAGGGACATTGCTGATTATTTGGCAGCTTAAGACGCTTAGTATGAATGCTTTACCATTTACTAAAAATGAAAGCATGGTTTTTATAGCATTTACTCTCTCTATATTTCCTACAAAAATGAAAAAGGAGACAAATGTTAAAAGCAAGCCATAATCTACTTTCTTAAGCAATTTTTGGTTAAAAATAATAATACTGATTAATACTATGATAACACAAATTTTATAATCTATGGTATGCATAACTGCCAGTATGCATAAAATGAATAGACAGGCATAATATAAAAACATGGGTTTTTGATCCAAAATAGCAGTTTTTTGTCCTAAGGAAAATTCTATATTACCATTTTTTGAAGCTAATATTAAGCACATAATGATTAAATATCCAATCACTCCAACAGGGACAACAATTTTGAGGAAATCTAAAATATCCATATGATAGAAAGAATACATATATAGATTCTGAGGGTTTCCAATTGGAGTCAGCATACTGCCTATATTAGCAGCGATTGTCTCTATAACAATGATGAAAATCAGCTTTTCTTGTTTTACAAAATTAAAAATTCCAATGGTTATCGGTACAAAGGCAATAAGAACTACGTCATTTGTAACGAGCATTGAAAAAAAGAACACACAATTTACTAAAAGGATGACAAGCAATTTTACGCTTTTCGATTTAATAATAAGCCTTGCAGATATAAAATCAAATATACCAAGCTCCATGAATCCTGCTACAACCACCATAAGGCAAAATAAAATTCCAAGCACAGAAAAATCTATATAAGAGAAATATTGCGTATTTGGATGAACGAATATCATAGAAATAATGGCTAAAACTATAGCAATAGTTAGAATTATTTCTTTTTTTATAAATTGAATTATTATCCTCAAATTCAAGTAAAAGCCTCCTAAAATATTAATACAGGTACCTGTTATTAATTCTACAGGTACCATTCGAAAATGTCAAGAGTTTTTATTGATATTATCACAGCATTTTATTTTCCTATAAACATGATATAATAAGATCATCACATTTATAATGGTAGGAGGATATAATGGAATTAGGTGCATTGAAATTACGTAGCAGTATAAAGCTTAGAGAAGAATATTTTGGTGGAATTGTTTTTGATAAAGAAACTGGTAATATCATCGAATTGGATCGTGAAGCTTTTTCTTTTCTTACTATGGTCAAAGATTTAAAAGCTATCCATATAGATGATTTGCTCTATAACCCTGTCTATTTAAACGAGAGAATCATTTCAAAACAAGATATACAAAACATAGTAAACCAGTTTTTATCCCTTAAATTATTAGAATCCATATCGCTTGGAGATAATGTTCATTTAAAAGAAATCGACCTGACAAATTATTATAAAAAACTTAAGAGAAATAGATATTCACACCTAAGTGCTCCTGAAACTGCTCATTTTGCGGTAACTTATAAATGCAATGAAAAATGTCCTGATTGCTACATACCTTCGAGAAAAAAGCTATCATTTGAGGAATTGGGTATTAAAGAGATCATGGTCATCATAGATAAATTATGCGAAAACAATGTCTTTCAGCTTGCCATAGGCGGTGGGGAGCCATTTTTGAGGAAAGACTTAAAAGAAATAGTGAAATATGCATATGAAAATGACCTTGTTCCTCACGTTACTACAGGCCGATATGAGATAGACTCAAATGAGCTTTTAAATTATGTTAAAATACTGCAAATTGGGATCCATTTAGAAGAGCTTTTAGAAAATGAGACTTTGGAAACTTCAAAACTTAGCAGATTAGTAAGTACAATTTATGATGCTGGTGCAAATCCAGGAGCAAATATTATTATGACAAAATACCTCATCAAGAATTTTCACAAGATAATGGATATTTTAATAAGCTGTGGGTTTAAAAGATTTACTTTTTTAAGATATAAACCTCATTCGAATTCTAAAAGGTGGCTCAATGAAAATCCTCGTCTTTTTGAACTCGATATGATGAATGCGTATTTTGAGAATCTGCAAAAGAATTATCCTTTTGTAAAAATTAGAATAGATTGTGCTGCTACTTTTTTAGAAAGAAATATGGATGAAAGATCTGCTATTTTTAATGGAATTCAAGGCTGCACAGCTGGAAGTAGAATCATCTCTATTGTACCTGATGGATCGGTATATCCATGTTCTCAAACCTGCTTTGACGAATATAAAGCAGGAAATTTACTAAGTGATTCCTTTGAATCAATTTGGAATGAGAGCGAAGCTTTAAACAAATTTAGATTTTATAAGGATAGTGCTTTTTTTCAAAGATCAACCTGTGGAAGCTGCAAAGCAAATAGGTTCTGCTCTAGCTGCCATGTGTTAAAAGAAGATTTAAATTGTAAAGTAATATAGGAGGGAAAAATGAAAATTTGGAGTATTAAAAAAGGATTTACATCAGATCACAGTTCCACGTCTTATGAATTTTTAGCTGTAGATAAACCACTTTCAAAAACAGATAAGGACAAAATATCGATGCTTTCAAGGAGGGTATCCCCTACTTCTTATAGATCAAGTTTTGTTTACAATGTTGATGGTTATGATATTCCAGGTGGATGGGAAAACTTAATGAAAAATTATTATGATGTGATGTATAGTGTAGATTATGATTGGTGGACTTTAGCTATTGCCTTTAACACTACAAAAGAACAGTTTAAAAAGTTAAAGGAGTTTGAATTTAGAGGTCATGAGGATTTAGGCATAGATATTGAAGGTGACGAAAAGCGAGTTATTATAACTATTTACTGCGTGATAGATGATGATGAATGTTATGATATCGAAAGTGAATATTCTACAGCTTCTAGAAAAAGTGGTAGAGATAATGGGCTTTTAAATTTTTTAGCAGAAATACGTGAGCTTCTTATTAAGGGAGATTATAGAGCACTATATGCAGTATGGGATGAATATTATGTGGACGAAGCAGAAGATTCTGATGTGGAAAGACCTGAGGAACCAGAAGTCTATGATGAAGATGATAAAGGTATTATCGAAGATTTTAAAAATCTTTTGACCTGTGTTTAAATTAGTATATGTAAAAATAAGTAAATTATTCATATTATTTTTTTATTAAATAAAAAAATAATATATTTTAATTATTAATTAATTATATACTAGTGTTGACAGATTAAAGAAAATATGATAACATAAAAATACAAATGAACGAAAAACCGCACTGTTAAAATAATTTTTCGCATTTGATTGCTTAAGTGAATTGGTGCTTAAAAAGAGTAAGTTGCAGCTTGCTCTTTTTTTATATCTAAATAATGTATACTTAATCATAATTGTTTGGAGGTGAGTGACATTTTAAAAAGGAAGGAATATCCTATATTAGAGTGGGATGAAAATAGAGTTTCAATAATCGAGCCATCTAAATTGATTAAAAAGATAAAAGGCATTTCGGAGCACTGTGTAATAACTTTTTTCAGAGAGGCTATCGAAAGAAAAAAAGAAAAAGGCGAATTAAAAGAAATTGCGAGACTTAGAAGCGAAACACT
>WQUF01000230.1 GCA_009785875.1 Oscillospiraceae bacterium
AATATATTGTATTATATAGTATATTCGTAGTATATTCACTTTACAACCAACTATTAGTAAAGTGATCATTTTTATTTATTGTTTCATATTAAAAAAGCAGCATAAAGAGGAATTGATTTTATACCATTCTCAAATCCGAAATTTTTTGTAGACAATTTAATTGCATATTCTGGTTTGTATTTGTTAATATAAATGCTTAAGCTTTTAGCAGTAGTATTATCAGCAGATTTTACTTCAATTGGGATTATTTTTCCTTGCCTTTGAATAACAAAATCAACTTCCGCACCTTTATCTGACCAATAATATCCTTTATACTCATTTGAAATAAGTTGACAAGAAACGTAATTTTCAACCATACCGCCTTTAAAATCGTCCAATTCCTTTGATAAATATAATACGTCTTCTGCAATTATTTCCTTCTTTGCACATAAAAGTCCGATATCAGCAACATAGATTTTAAATGAATCGATATCTCGATAATTTTCTAGAGGTCTTCTTGCATCTTCAACGCAATAAACACGATTGATAATTCCTGACAATATTAACCATTCAATAGCGTTTTCGAATTCAGAAGCTCTCGCACCTGTTTTTATGAGTTTATATTGAAATCTAGTGTTTTTCTTAGAAAGTTGAACAGTTATATTATCGTAGACGAGATGTGTCTTTTTAATTTCATTATCTGAGTTATATTTGCTCATATCACTTAAATAACTCGACAAAATCATATTTTGATTATGTCTTATCAAAATAAAATCCTTCGTTTCTGTGTACTTTTTAACGCAATCAGGCATACCTCCAACCACAAGATATTCTCGATAATATTTTAAAGCTATCTCATGCAACGCAGATGGCATAGGAGTGTTATTATCGAAACAATTCTTTATATTATCTATAAGATCATTCTCTCCAAAGGCTAAAAGAAATTCCTCAATGTCCATAGGATATATTGTCTTCATATCTACTTTTCCAACCGGAAATGAAAACTTTTCTCTATTAACTGCTACACCGAGCAAACTACCTGCTGCAATTATGTGATATTCAGGAGCATTTTCACAAAAATACTTTAAAGAAGTCAATGCTCTTTCGCAAAGCTGCACTTCATCAAATACAATCAATGTCTTTTCAGGTATAATGGTTTGGCTTGCTATTCTAGATAAAATTGGAATCAAATACTTTGGATCTATATTTTCATCAAAAGTCTTATTCAGCGATGGATTTGTTTCAAAATTAAAATATGCAACATTTTCATAGTTATCTCGACCAAACTCCAATATGGAATAAGTCTTGCCGACTTGTCTTGCTCCTTGAATTATTAATGGTCTTCGATATTTGCTTTGTTTCCATGGAATAAGGTAATTCATAATCTTTCTATACATTTTTAATACACCTTAAATTATTAATGTGAATACAATATCATATATTCGTGTATTTTTCAACAGAGTGTTTTAAAAATGATCATTTTGTTTAATACATAGATACATGATTCTCATCACATTTCTATGTTTAATTATATCCTGTCTTTACTTATATAATAAAACTTTATACAAACTTCTTGAGATGGTAATTCTTGAAAATATTTATATAGATAATATAATTTACCATAAATACTAATAAGGAGCTTTATCTATGTTAACTGAAAAAGAAAGAATATATAAAAGGAAGCTCATTTCTTTAGAGGCGACTTTCATCAATTCCCCAGGAGCAATTGTTGGAATGGTAGCAAAGATTTCAGGTCTCATCGATGATAATAAATTTAAATATGCTATCGACAAAATAGTTGAAGCATATCCTATATTAAAATGCAAAATAAATTGGGATAAAGATGATGAACCTTATTTTGAAGAGACTAATAATAGCATCCCTGTTTCTATAATCAAAAGATATTCAGATGAAGATTTTGAAAATATCATCTCTGAAGAATGGGAGAAAGGTTTTGATTTAGTAAATGGTCCTTTATGCAAGTTCATTCTATTAAAATCACCAGAAAAATCTGAGATAATATTCGTCGGTCAACATAGCATTATTGATGGCATATCTACTACTATAATGGTTGATTTAATGCTTAAAATTATGGACAATCAGTCTTTACAAATAAAATCAATGGAATACGAGAAATTGCCTTCTGAAGAGAACTTAAAGAAATATATACCTAAAATTAGTCTAATAGATAGACTTAAAAATACAGCAATATCAAACTTTGTAAACTATAGATGGAAAAGAAGTAAGATAAATATTCCCAAAGAAGATATAAAAAAAGCTCAGGATTGTTTTTTTAATAAATTCTTTTATATAGTGAAGATAGACGAATTTAGTGTAGAACAAACTGCTGCTTTCATATTTAAATGCAAAAAAAATAATGTGACGGTGAATTCTGCCCTTGGAACTGCATTTCTAGCCTGTCGTGCAGAAGAAAATTTAGATAAAAGAATCATAATACCTGTGGATCTTAGAAAGTATTTAGGTGATTCTGCTAAAGAATTCATAGGATGCTATTCATCATCAATAGAAATAGGATTTACATACGATGTTTCAAAATCATTTTGGGAAAATGCAAAAATATTTAACGAACTATCCTTTAAATCTTTAACTAATTTTGAGCATATTAAAAAATTATATTTTTTGTCAAGGTTACCAAATAATTTTTTAGAAAGCTATATTTTATCCCAAAGGATTCAGACACACCAGGATATATTTAAGATCTTTCCTTATGCTGAGAAGCTTGGTCAAAATAGCAACAATATCGCATCCATAGCAGCAAGAGCAGAATCAAAAAAGATTTCAACATTTACTATCACAAATTTAGGGATATTTAATAGGCAATGTGATTACAAAAACTTTAAATTAGAAAGCTTGATAATGTATCCATCGTCAGTAGCTTCTTCCAGCACTAATATAATATTATCTGTTATAACAATCAACAGTAAATTAACATTATCTTATCATATGTTAGTAGACAAGGTTAAGAAAAATTCAACTTATCATTATATAGAAAATATCAAAGAAAAAGTACATAAATTTATACTGGATATCTAGACATAAAAAGCACCTTACTTTTATATTTAAGAAAGCAAGGTGTTTTTCATTATTTAACCAAGTCCTCTAAACTTTTAAATTCAAATCCCATTCCTTTATATTTCTCAATCAATTCATCTAATATGAGAGAATTTGTCTTTGAAGTGCTATGCAAAAGGATTAAAGCACCATTATGGACACGAGAAGTTAACTTTGAAATTGCGTCTCCCCATGATGGCTGTTTTTTATCCTCATAATCCTCATACGCTACGCTCCAAAATATGGTTTTATATCCTAATTTTTTTGCGAATTTTAAACTAAGTTCATTATATTTACCACAGGGAGGTCTATACAATTTCTTCATCTCTTCACCTGTGACAGATTTATAGATATCTTCAACTCTAGTTAATTCTTTTGAAAAGGCCTCTATACTTGAAAATTTAGCCATATCAGGATGGTTCATTGTATGATTTCCAATTATATGCCCTTCATTTATCATCCTTTTTATTATTTCAGGATTATTCCTTATATAAGTTCCTACTAAAAAAAATGTTGCTGGAACTCCGTGTTTCTTTAAAATATCGAGAATTTTAACGGTATATCCATTTTCATAACCAGCATCAAATGTCAAATATACTGATTTTTCATTTAAATCTCCAATATAATATCCATCGTATTTTTCTATAAATCCTTCTGGTTCATCAATAATAGGTGCTTCCCCAGGATTCTGAAAGCTGACACCCCACTCTTTTGTTATTCCAAATACATTAAAGTTCGAATAAAAAATCGAAAATATAAAGATCAAACTGAGTACTTTATAAACATTTTTCTTAAAGTGTTTTATCACATTTCACCCCTTATTTAACTAAATCTTCTAAACTTCTAAATTCAAATCCCATCCCTTTATATTTTCCAATCAATTCATCTAATATGAGAGAATTTGATTTTGATGTATTGTGCAAAAGAACCACAGCACCATTATGAATGCGGGGTATTAATTTTGAAAAGGCTTCCTCTTTCGATGGCTGATTATTATTATCGTAATCTCTATAGGCTACGCTCCAAAATATGGTTTTATATCCTAATTCTTTAGCCATTTTTAAGTTTTGCTCGCTATATTTGCCTTGAGGAGGTCTATAAAACTTTTTCATTTCTTGACCTGTGATAGATTTATATAAGTCTTCAACTTGAGATAATTCCTTTGAAAAAGCTTCTTTACTTGAAATTTTTGTCATATCTGGATGTTTCATTGTATGATTTCCAACAATATGGCCTTCATTTACCATTCTTTTTACAATTTCAGGCTTGCCTTTTAAATAGTGTCCTACTAAAAAAAATGTTGCAGGGACCTCATTTTTTTTCAGGACATCCAAGATTTTTTCAGTATATCCATTTTCATATCCTGAATCAAATGTTAAATATACGACTTTTTCATTTGGATCCCCCATAAAATATCCACCAAATTGTTTCAGATAGTCCTTAGTTTCGTTACCAACTGGAGTCTTTCCAAGCTCAGGATAGGAAAGACCCCATTCTTTTGTCGCTCCAAAGACGTTAAAAATTGAAATAATAAATATTAAACTTAGTACTTTATAAATAATTTTCATGAAATTCACCTCTTCTTTAGTAAGTCTAATCTTTGTTAGTCTTTGTATTTTCTCCTAAATTAATCATCTAAAACTAATCTTTAGTCATAATAATCTGCAGTTGGAACAGCACCTCTAAGAGATGAAATGGTAGGTGGAATAAATTTCTTGGTTTTGAAAAAATCGCTATTCCTAAAACTTTCGCTTCTTAATTTTGAGATTTCATCTATATCAGCAGAATCTCTTAAATCCACAATTTTACTTATATCATTGTAAATAGAAGATAAACCATACCAAGTTTGCAGACCAACTACACCATCAGGAATAAGTCCAAATATTTGTTGAAATGTTTTAACTGATTTTTCAGTTAAGGGACCAAAAATACCATCTACTGTTAGCTTAGGAATTAAAGGATAAACATTGGATATAGCATTAATTTGTTCCTGAATAGTACGCACACGTGTACCATAAGAACCTTTCCTTAAAGGAATACCAGGATAAGATTCCGGAACACCATCAACTTTTTTTGCATAACCTAATATGAGGTTATTACCATAAAAATATTTTAATATTTCCATAGGAGTTTTGCCAAGATCTGCTTGATCTTTGCTTCCCCATTGTGAAAGCCATCCAGGGCATGTAACATCATGTCCATCACAATACTGAGTTAATAAAGGTTGTTTAGATCCTGGCCTCTTAACATAGTTTGTAAATAATTCATCCACTAAACTGCTTACATTGTTATATATGTTTCGTCCATATACAAAGTATTGATCATAGGCTGTGCTATTCGTTATATGAAACTCCTTGCCTTTATTTTTGTACCAATCAGTAAAAATTCTGTTCATGGTAAAGGATAGAATGCAAAGTATATTTGCCCTAATTGCATTTTCAGGCCATGTGGCATAAATTTCTGAACATACTACATTTTTAATGTAATCCTTAAACATCACTTTGTGATCTGTGGCAGATGAATTTGGGGTACCCATATGGATAGTTATAAATTTCGGAACAACAGGTTCAGGTAATACCACAAATCCTGGTTGTGCATCGAGTGGTTTTAACTCTTCTTCATGTATTTTAGCTGGAAGATCGCTGTTTAACCTTACATTGGGTATTTCAATTGTTATTTCATCGCTTTGTTTAGCATCTTCAACTGGAAACATTTTAACAGGCTGCATAGATAACCTATCAGCAAGAATTTGGGTACCTAAAATATTTACAGTTCTATAACCTGGTGACTCTATCCTTACGTTTGCTACACTATAAGGAATTGTTCCAGGACTTTGAGAAGCTTTTACTGGTGGAGCTTCAAGTTCGACTTCTTCAGTTCTGCCAATTTCATTAGTTTTGACTTCTATTTTAGCCATCGGGTCTAGGGCAGAAGATAAAGGAGTTATTGTAACTTTTGCATCTTGAAATGGAATCGGTGAATTTTCTTTATATGTCTCTATTCGCAATAGTCCTTTTGCCATAAAATTCCTCCAAAAATTTACTTATATAAAAGTATATTCTAATATTAAAATAAATATTAATATTAAGTAAAAAAAACTAATATTCGCTATTTCAAATGATGTAACTATAAAAATGATCTAAACAGTGATATAATTAATTGGGTGATAAAAATGGAAAATATTTATTTGGATAATGCTGCGACATCATTTCCAAAAGCTTCTGGTCTTGGAGAATTTATTTCGAACTATATTAGTAATTTTGGTGTCAATATAAATAGAGGATTTTCAGAATTATCTTATGAAGCAGAAAATATAGTTTATAACACTAGAGAAATTTTATGCGAGTTCTTTCATTTTGATGATCCTTCTCAAGTGATATTTACAAAAAATATCACTGAAAGTATTAATGTAATAATGTTAGGATTATTAAAAAGTTCAGATCATATCATTGTGTCTTCTATGGAGCACAATGCTGTGGTAAGACCACTCAGTTTTTTGCACGATAATGGTGTAAGCTTCTCAAAGGTTAAATGCAGTAAAGATGGTGAGTTAAATCCAGAAGATATTAAAAAATTAGTTAGGAAAAATACTAAGGCTATTATTATGACACATTCTTCAAATGTTTCAGGCAAGATATTCCCTTTGAAAAGAGTTGGGGAAATTGCTAAAGAGCATAATTTATATTTTATAATAGATACAGCTCAAACCGCAGGCTTCATCCCCATAGATTTTCACGATTTAAATGCTGATGTTATTACTTTTACAGGACATAAAGGACTTCTTGGACCTCAGGGAATTGGTGGTTTTTTAATAAATTCTGTAATAAATAAAAAAGTAAGACCTTTAGTTTATGGCGGTACGGGAAGTTTTTCTCATCTTGAGCGTCAGCCAAACACCATGCCTGATAAATATGAAAGTGGTACTTTAAATATACCAGGTATTGCTGGATTGAATTTTAGTTTAAATTACATAAAGGAAATAGGAGGATTAGAATATATAAGAGAAAAAGAGATCGCTCTAACTAAAAAATTTATTGAAGGACTTATGAATATAAATAAAATCAAAATAGTAGGATCACTGGAGTTAACAGATAGATGTCCAGTGGTATCTATAACTACAGATAAAAAGGATATTTCAGATGTTGCTTATCAGCTTAATAAAAGGTATGGAATATCAACTAGAGTTGGACTTCATTGCTCTCCTTGGTCCCATATGACATTAGGGACTTTTCCTCAAGGAACCATTAGGTTTAGCATCGGTCATAAAAATACAAATGAACAGATAGAAAAAGTAATTTTAGCATTAAATTCAATTATGAATAATAAGTGAACGGATATTCTCAAACTTTTATATATTTGCTATATATTTTATTATTACTTCATAAAACAATATATATTTGAGTGAAAAGAGGAAATTTAGGGTTGACATTTTTGTTTTTAATTAATAAAATTAACTATATAGTATTCACATAAATGCAAAGATATAACAATAGAATAACTTGCATTTAAACATCGTTCATTAGGAGGAGATATGAATAGAAAAAGTCGCATTATTGCTTCATTACTGGCATTTACACTTTATGCGAACTCTTCTGCCGTTTATGCGACAGGAGTAGATGAGCTTAAAAATCAAGTTGAAGTAAATCAGACAGAACTAGACAATGTGATGAAAGAACTTGGCAAATTGGAAAGTGAACTACAAAAGACAAATAACGACATTGAAGTTGCGATGAGTAATGTACAAGCTACCGATAATGAAATTGCAAAAGTTAAAATGGATATTGAAAAAACAAGCAATGATCTTACTATAGCAAAACAGGACAAAGCTGACAAAGAGAAAGAATATGGTGACAGGCTAGTAGAGATATACAAAAAAGGTAAATTTGATTATTTATCTTATATTCTTGCTTCAAACGATATCGAAAATATTGTCACAAGATTTGAGCTAGCTCAAAAAGCATTTGAATATGATCAAAGTGTCATTGCTGAAATGCAGAGTAAGCAAGATGCTATTGATAATAAATTGTCCGAGCTTAATAGCCAAAATGAAAGTCTAAATACCCTGTTAGATTCTAGGCAAAAGGTTCTTGATGATTTGAACAGTCTGAAGGCTGATGAAGAAACAAAGAGGGATGCATTAAATGTAAAGAAAGATCAACATAAAAATGAAATTGCTCAGTTACAAAAGCAAATTGATGATCTTATGAGCCAAATTGTACAACCTGTTGTTACAAATAATAACAATGTAGCTTCAAATAATGTTGCAAGTGTTCCTGCTCAGCAGCAAGTAAACGTTAATAGAGGAGATACTGGTGGATCAAGTGATATAGTAAATTACGCTGCTCAATTTTTAGGGGTTCCTTATGTCTGGGGTGGGACAAGCCCTGCTGGTTTTGATTGTTCAGGATTTGCACAATATGTCTATTTACACGCAGCTGGAATTTCATTACCTAGAATAGCCGCTGATCAGCAAAATGCTGGATATGCAGTCTCAACACCTGAAAGGGGAGATTTAGTGTTCTTTGGTTATCCAGCTTATCACGTAGCGATATATGTTGGCAATGGTACTATTATTCAAGCTCCATCATCTGGAGATGTGGTGAAATATACTCCATTAGCTTATATGAGCGATTATGCAGGAGCTAGAAGATATAGATAGATTGCCAAGTAAAATTATGGAACATATTAAATACAAATTTTTATTTATAACATAAGAAGAAGGAAAGCATATGATTAAGTTATGTGATTTCCTTCTTTTACATTTACATAGATGCAAGCATATCACAATAGAATAACATGCGTTTTAACATCGTTCATTAGGAGGAAATATGAATAGAAAAAGTCGCATTATTGCTTCATTACTGGCATTTACGCTTTTTACGAATGTTTCTATCGCTTATGCTACGGAAGTAGATGACCTTAGGAATCAAGTTGAAATGAATCAAACTGAGTTAGACAATGTGATGAAAGAACTTGGGAAAATGGAAAGCGACTTACAAAAGACAAATAACCAAATTGAAATTGCTTTGTATGATGTACAAGCTACCGATAATGACATTGCAAAAATTAAAAAGGATATTGAAAAAACTAATGACGACCTTGCTAAAGCAAAAGAAGACAAAGCTAACAAAGAGGAAGAATATAAAGATAGGCTTGTTGAAATATATAAAAAAGGTAAATTTGATTATTTATCTTATATTCTTTTATTTAATGATATTGAAAACATTGTCACAAGATTTGAATTGGCACAAAAAGCTTTTGAATATGATCAAAGCGTTATTACTGAAATGCAAAGTAAACAAGAAGCTATTGATCAAAAATTGAACGAGCTTAATAAACAAAATGAAGCTTTAACTGCTTTGAGAGATGAAAAACAAAAGAAACTTGATGATTTGAACAGTCTAAAGATTGTTTATAAAGCAAAGAGTGATGAATTATATGCAATGCGAGATCAACATAAAAATGAGATTGCTCAGCTGAATAAGCAAATTGAAGAACTTGTGAAACCAATAGTTCAACCTGTACAAACTGCTGTTATAAGCAATAATGTTGCAGATGAAACCACAGCAGTTCCTAATAATGTTGCAGATGAAACTACAGCAGCTAATACCACAGCAGTTCCTAATAATGCTGCAGATGAAACTACAGCAGCTAATACTACAGCAGCTCCTGATAATGTTGCAGTTGAAACTTCAGCAGCTGCTAATGCCACTGAAGCCCCTAATGATGTTGCAGTTGAAACTTCAGCAGCAACTAATACCACTGAAGCCCCTAATGATGTTGCAGTTGAAACCTCAGCAGCAGCTAATACCACTGAAGCCCCTAATGATGTTGCAGTTGAAACCATAGCAGCAACTAATACCACTGCAGCTCCTGACAATGTTGCAGTTGAAACCAGAGCAGCAACTAATACCACCGCAGCTCCTGACAATGTTGCAGTTGAAACCAGAGCAGTAACTAATACCACCGCAGCTCCTGATAATGTTGTAGTTGAAACCAGAGCAGCAATTAATACCACTGCAGCTCCTAATAATGTTGCAGTTGAAACCAGAGCAGCAATTAATACCACAGCAGCTCCTAATAATGTTGCAGTTGAAACCAGAGCAGCAATTAATACCACTGCAGCTCCTAATAATGTTACAAGTGCTCCAGTTCAACAGCAACAAGTTAATAGAGGAGTAGAATATTCTGGAGGTTCTACCGATATAGTAAATTATGCAGCTCAATTCATAGGCGTTCCTTATGTTTGGGGTGGAACAAGTCCTGATATTGGTTTTGATTGTTCTGGCTTTGTCCAATATGTCTATTTACATGCTGCTGGAATTTCATTACCTAGAATAGCTGCTGATCAACAAAATGCTGGATACGCAGTTTCAACACCTGAAAGGGGAGATTTAGTGTTCTTTGGTTATCCAGCTTATCATGTAGCAATATATGTTGGAAATGGTACTATTATTCAAGCTCCATCATCTGGAGATGTGGTGAAATATACTCCATTAGCTTATATGAGCGATTATGCAGGAGCAAGAAGATATAGGTAAATTGCGAAACTAAATTATGAATATATTAATTACATATTTTATTTATTACATAAGAGGGAAAAAAGCATCAATTAGGTTGAGTGATTTCCTTCTTTTAATTTGTTAAAGCAAAAAAAGCAGAGAAAAACCTTTCTGCTTTTATAAAGAGATTATACTAAATAAAAAAATGCATTGCATTCGTCGTATGTAATTTTCTTTTTAGCTAAGCTTTCGATTAGGTATATTTTATGACTATCTAAAGGAACTCGTATGTGTTTTAAAAAAGTGATAGCATGTTCGGTAGTTACTTTTCCTTCACCTAGTAATTCAAAAATATATTCCATACTTTTTGCCAGTTTATTTTGAGAAATCATATCAATATTATTAGACCTATAATATAATTTATCTAGTAAATAAATTGTAAAGTCAATGTTGATTCTACCCTCTTTAAATACATTAAGGATTATCATCTTAAATTGTTTTTTATCCATAGTTAAATTTCACCTCTAGTAAACAAATCAATATATAGAAAAACTCTCTATAATAAATGTATGAACTATATGTAAAAATTTTATCATATTTCATCGGATAAGTACATATTTCTATGAAAATAATTATAAAATTAAGTAAATTTTTAATTATATTATATTTTAATGGATGTGAGTATATAATGCTGAGTATAATTGTTGCAATAGGAAATAATAATGTAATTGGATTATATAATAAAATGCCTTGGTACATTCCTGATGATTTAAAATATTTTAAAGAAAAGACTCTCGGAAAGACCGTGATAATGGGCAGAAAGACATTAGAATCTATCGGTGGACCTCTTAAGGATAGAAAAAATATAGTTATTTCAAGGAATAAAAGCTATAGTTCTGAAAGTTTTGAGGTATTACATGATTTTTCTGAAGTTAAGAAGTATATTGATGATGATAATGAAAATTTTATAATTGGTGGTGCAGAAATTTACAGAGAGTTTTTACATTTCTGTGAGTTTTTATATGTGACAAGGGTTTATAAGGATTTTAAAGGTGATAAATTTTTTGATCATATCGATGAAAATGAGTGGAGAATAGTTAATGCTTCAGGGGTAAAAGACTATATGGATCTAAAATATGAATTTTTTGTGTATGAGAGATATAGTTAGTCACCTCTATTTAGAAACTATAAATTATAACATAATAGGATTATATGTATGTTATTAAACGGTTATCTAAAACATATTTAAAGTTATTTGATATCACTTAATTTTTTTTCAACCCCAACACAAATAAGCCATTTTCATAATCTCATTAAAAAACGGCAAACCCTTTAGTACCAATTATTCTATTTGGTTATCATCTTTTTTTAGCATCACCCCTGGTAATAGTGAATAATGAATAATGAATAATGAATAATGAATAATGAATAGTTTCTTTATTTTACACTTTTAGCTGCTTAATTAAGCTGTTTTAGTAACCTTGAGAGTGTTTGATTACTTCTTTGTAATCAGAGCTTCTAACCAAATCCATTGTCTCTTGTGTCACATATCCTTTCTTTAAAAACTGTTCCATATGGCTGTCGTTTAAAATCACCTTGAAGTATTTGTTTATCTCACCTTCTTTAAAAGTCTGGTACTTTGAAACTGCTTTCCCTCT
>WQUF01000231.1 GCA_009785875.1 Oscillospiraceae bacterium
ATGCTAAAGGAAAAAGATCCTGAAATAAAAAAAGCTGTGATGCTCCTAGAAGAGTTAAGCGAAGATGAGGAGACGAGAATACTTGCAGACATCCGAGAAAGAGCGATGAGAGATGAATATGACAGGCATAAAACAGCTACAAGGATAGGGAAAGAAAAAGGGTTGCGAGAAGGTCTAAAAAAAGGAAGATTAGAGGGGAGATTAGAGGGGAGATTAGAAGGAATTCAAGTAGGTGAAGCAAAAGGTATAATTACGGGGATACAGAAAGGAAAAGAAGAAGGCTATCAAGAAGGGAAATTAGAAACAGCTATAAATTTACTAAAAGATGGATTTTCTTCTGAAAATGTGGCTAAGTATACTAGCTTATCTATAGATGAAATCAATGAGATAAAAAGAAGCTTAAATTTTTAGGTTCTTACTCAACATTAGGTATCTTATAAAAATTATTTTATCTAAGCGTAGCTTATTGCTGCGCTTTTCTGATAAAACAAAATTAAAATATATACTAACTTGAGAAAGAACCTAATTGTACATCTCTACTTTAATTTGATTCCTTCGATCTCTTATCACAAATACCCTTTGTTGTTGATATTGTAGCTAAAGTATCGCCAAGTTGTGTGAAAGAAGCTGCAAGAATATCAATCTCATCATCAGATAAATCTTTAGACAATGCAATTGCTAAAGCCGAAATCGATAATACAATAGAATCGCCACATGACATATAGCCTCACCTCTTATTTATAGTATATGCTATATGATAATTTTTGTTAATTTAACTGATTCTAATTTCTTTAAAAAAAATAACCATTATTTTTTAAAAATAACAGTTATTAAAATTATTGCATATGAGAAAATTTGGATATAGATATTCTAAATAAGCTTAACAGTTAACTAATTTTAAATCGCTTAAAATCTCATTCACAGAACACGGAAACACAAAATTTTTTGCAAACAAGTGGATTAATTTTATAACCATATCTTCATTTTCACTTACAATCGCAGATTCTGAGATTACTTCATCTTCACACTTTTCTAAAACAGTAATGCCATACTTTTTAGTACCATTCAAATCAAATTGATAATATAAGTAGTATTCTAAAGTAAATTCCTTTGTTTGGTCTAATAAAACATATGATTGCGTTACAAGCTGGTTTTCGTCCATAAATATTATCCCTTTCTAAGTTTTCTCTATAAATAAAGATACTAGAATCTTCCTAAATTATACTAAAGTGAACACAATGTAATATATAAAATATATAGGTTCAAGAACTAGAAAAAGAAAAATATGTAAAAACTAAAATATAAGTTCAAAAATTAAATGCGAAGACTGAACCATTGGTTATTTAAATGTATACGTATAGATGAAATTAAATAAACTTAAATATGAATCCATTTAGTTACGTTTTTAGAAAGAAATCTATCTAATAACATGTTATACTACTTGAGCGATAGCTGTCAATATTAAAATATATATTTATCCATATTTGTAAATTTATTTAAACGATTTTCATATTTTATTTAATGATTTTATCATGCTTTTCATCCAAGTTTTCTTGTAATTTTTTAAGCATATCACATATGAACCTATTTATAGCCGGATTGATGGTTGTCTCATTTTCTTCAACAGTAAATTCCGGTACACAGTTATTAAATTCATATAAGTATAGCATATCTACTAATCTAAATACATCTAAAATAAAATTTGTAAAGGCAATATCTGCTTTTGTGTTCCCATTAAGACGAATGACATCAAATAGATCTGGTCTATTATTTATTTCTTCCATAACAGTTGGATGCAGCGTTTTATGATCGGTATATCTCTTGTACATTATTGAAAGCTTATCATCAGAACGCCCTCTTGATAACAATCTTTCAATAATTACTTCTATATCGCAAAATATATCAATAACAAGAACCCGCCATTCCATCTCTTTTATGAGTTTTATTGAATCTATAACTTGCTGTCTATTTCTTGGAAAACCATCTATAAGCCCTGGATGATTATTAATTGCAAACTCATGAAACATATTAATAACGATAGAATCATTTATCAAAATGCCCTCATCCATCAGAGTCTTTATCTCATTATCTGTTTTAGCTTTTTCACGAAAGATATCTCCCATACTAGTTGACATGAGATTAGGAAGCCAATACTTCATTATATTTCTAACTAAAGTGCCTTTACCGGCACCAGATTCTCCTAATAGAAATATAAAATCCCATTTTCCTAAAATCTTTTTATTCTTTGACATAGAATTACCGCCTTTCAACAAATAATCATCTATAAATTTAAAAATAAATAAGCCTAAACTCTCATTAATGCCAAATAAATTTTTAACTCATATTAAAATTGTATATTACAAGTTAAAGAATTTCAATATAAGAAAACACAAATTAAATTAATCTTACTCTAAATGTTATATAAAAAAATTCTATAGATACAGATAATTTAAATTATCCATTCTATAGAATTGATTTTTTCTTAAATACATCTATAATTTTTCCTATAAATACAATGATTTAGGGAAACCTTGCCTAAATTTCCCCCTGGTTTGAAGTCCTCCAATCCCTTTTGTTCCTGTAATAGAATTTTCCAAAGCTTCCTCAATAGACAATACTTTTTCAAAACTTGTATATGCTATTTTCTCAGCAAGAAATACTGGATCAAAACAATGAATCAACACTCTGTTTGGGCTAGATGAATAATTAGCTCCAGCCGAGAGTATCGCTTCGTAATAGCTCTGACATGCGCCAGCAAAAATAATGAGGTCATCGTATCCCGATTCGTATTCCCTGAGCACTTTTACACTTTCAACAAAATATTTAGAATTTTTATAATTATCAATATTTGTATAATCTTTAGCATCTTTTACCATGCCGTCATGCCCAGTAAGTACTACGATATCAGGTCTATACTTTTTTACTAAATTTACCACAACGCTGGGATGATCTTTTTCAGGATAAGCAAAACCATCCACTTCAATGCTTAAATTTCTATATGCTTTTAAACAATTTTCAAGATAATCGCTGTCGCCATCTAAGTGCAATACTTTTCCTGGCTTTCCAAAAAAAAGCTCATTTTTATCGGAAGAATTTTTATTATCTACTACTTGTACATTCGTCAGTGGAGTGTTTGATCTAGTTGACCTATACCCACCTGTTCTCTCCCTGTTATTTATTATTTTCTTCATAGAATTTTGAACTTTTTTTGTGAATATTTCGTCTGTCTTGCCTATAGTGTAAGCATCAGTTATGACCAAATCATCATAATATGCGTCAGCTAAAATACGTATACTAATGCCACTAAGTTTATAAACCTCTCCTTTATCAGTATCAACGATATCAATTACTTTAAATGCGATATCTCTATCATAGGATACTCTTGTTACAATATCACCAATTTTCAATAATAAAACTCCTAGAATAGCTTCATAGTTATAATATGCTGCTTAACCTATTTGGTTATAGATTTTTTTAAATCTTTCTAAGAATTCTATATATTTTGGTCCTTCATCAGTAAGATCGCTTAGTTTACTTGTGTAGGTACTCTGTGACCAATTGACTTCATTGTAGTAATACCTGTTTGAAAGCCTCCAAAATCTTTGAGGAAATAATAAAAAGGCGAAAAGGACCTTATATTCTTCTTCCAAAAGCGGACTTACCTTATTATAAGAATCGATGATTATATTAGCATATTCAATACCCCAATCCATCCTCTTGCAAATCTTTATTATCACTGAAGAGATATCGTATACTCTAACCTCCCTCTTACAATAATCGAAATCTATTACATTATAATTATTATTATTATCGATAATGATATTATGGTGAGTATAATCATGGTGACAGAACATTTTTTCTTCTTCAGTTTTTTTACAAATGTCTTCGTACTTAGATTCGGCAAGGACTTTCATTGCGCGCTTCCCTAGTTCTGTAAAAAAAGATACATTCTTCGTGTAGTTAAAATCAAACTGCGTTTTAGTGCTCCTCTTTCTAGCCATATCCTTCATCTTTTCAAAAGAATTGATTCTCTTCTGCATAAGATATGTCCATCTGCCTAAATCAGTTTTTAACTTTGAGTTTTCTGGAGGTTCATATCCTCTTGATGCATTATGGAGGTTTGCTAAATTCATAGATGCTATTCTAAGTTCATCTTTATCCTCATAATTTAACTCTCTTCCCTCAATCCACTCAGATAATGTATAGATATCTTCATTTACAAGAGCATATGGTAACCCTTCTACGTTTAAATCATATCTATCCACATTTTTAAATCCATTCGCAATTAGATATTCTTTAGCTCCATAAACAAACATAAGCTTTTGAACTCCATAATTTATTTTCTTTAAGCATTTGCTTCCCATATTCGTTTTTAAATAATATACACCTTTGTTTGGCTTCAACGACTCAATCTTTATTCTGAATTGCCTCTCTATTTCAAACTCTCTCATCATTTTTATTCACCTCCTTATAATTTATATGAAAATACATTTTTTTTTATGAAAAGTACATGAATAAAAACAAGTGAAATAATAGTTTTATGGAAATAATTGTGAATATTTAATATTTAGTTTTTTTGGATAGGTAATTGAGACCATAAAACCATTTTTTATAAATGAAATAGATGAAAACATCGGAAAATTTTTATAACTGCATTTAAAAAAAGAGCCTTTATTTTCTATCTCATTTATTTCGAATAAAGAAATGGGAGAAAGAAAACCTATTTTTAATGCTTTCGATAAAGACTCTTTAGAAGTCCATAATAAATATAAACCTTCTTCATAATTTGCTGAAACATCATGAACTAAATCCAATTCACTTGATTTAATATACCTTTCTAAAGCCTTTAAATTATCAGAGCGAATGAACTCAATATCGATGCCCATTGGACACTTTTCATTAAAGCATATAGC
>WQUF01000232.1 GCA_009785875.1 Oscillospiraceae bacterium
ATCTGGTTTGAAATCAAGAACGAGAGGGGAGATAGCATCTTTTGTTGTTTGACCTTGGCTTATTGATATGTCATATTTGTAATCGAACATAAATGGTATATTAGGACGAAGCTGACTATGAAGCACTTTCAAACGTTCTTTACCATTAAGTTTTGTGAGTGAGGAACCGATGCTGTTTAATATACGAGAAGATTCACTTTCAAGACGTGCAAGCTTTGGTATTGCTTCTTCAGCAGAATTTGCTCCTACCATAAAGGTGATGTAACGATCTCTGCGGATATTACTTACACCTTCTTTCATCTTTTGATTTAGTATTTCATTGAATATCTCTGCATCACTTTTAGCATTCTTATTTTCAATCTTTGAAATGTTAAAGAACTTTCGAGCACCGATTTCCTCAGCTAGAAGAGGAGTATTTATTAGATTGAGTTGTACCACCGTGTCTGCACCAAATTGATCATAAAGCCTATTTACTCCAGCAAACATCCCTTTTTGCAAGTCATCCCTCATACTTTGATAGCTGGTATCGGTAAATGAAGCACTTGATGAAAATAAACCATGTTCTACTTCACAGATACCATCCTCATACATTGCATTGTATCCTATATAAGATACTATGTCCTTAGCAGTTTTTCGAGCTGTTTGATACATAGCTGTCTGACTTGATAATTCCTTATCACGGTTTTTTAGCTGCTTTCGGATGGAGATTGTTTTACTCTTTTGCTCTTTCTTGTGTAATGAAAGTTCATGTTTTTGGGCTTTCTTCTCCATACGAGAGAGTTTTATAGCTTTTGAAGCCTTGTCCACAAGAATACTACTAGCAATGGAATTCAGTGCTGATGTATCAATATGAGATAATTCTTCACCTAGCGGACCATTTATCTTATCTGGTGTAGTACTGTGTGCTAACTCATCTTCATCGATACTTATTGCTAGTTTTTTGAGATCCTTAATAAGTTCTCTTTGTACACTAGTAGTTTCATCAGATTGAGAGGGTCTTATCGCTTGGTCTATATACTTCGATTCCTTTGATTTTTGTAAATTTTTTGTATTCTTTTTCATAGATTCCTCCTTCCATCACTGCCATATATTCTAGCTTTCTATAAGTTGGTATATACATGATTCTTCCATTTGTCAATTGATGTCTAAGCCATGCTGGAAAGAATTCCTCAAATTTCATTCCATATGGTTTAGCAAATCCTATAAGCCAAAAAGGTATGCTCACTGCGTAGATTAACCATACATTATCAGAAACACTCACCTTTAGAACAAATACAAGGTATACAGCAGATAAAAGTGAAAATCCTATAGCACACACGATAGAAATCAAGGTACGAGAGGTAAGTTTACCAAAGATTTTAGGTTGATACTCGCTTACATCCTTATGCACTGCAACTGAAAGCATATCTTATATACCTCCTCGTTTCATTTATGCTAATGTATGAACTATATTGACTAAAGCGTTAGTCCAACTTATATCAAGTGTCTGGAAGTAGACTGCAGCTGCCACTATGATTGCTCCACCAGCTATCATAGCGATTGCACCTGATAGTTGACCACCTCCACCTTGCATTCCATCTTTAAGTGTAAGTCCTAAATTTACAGCACCCCACACGATCATAGCTGCACCTAGAAATTGAATACCTTTTGCTAATAGTTGCATTATTGCTAATAACATTTATTTCCTCCTTGGGGGATCCCCCTTATATATTTGAGAATATAAATCTTAAGAGGGGTAAAACTTGTTTGTTTTATTTACTTCTCTATAATTACTACGATTAAAATTGCATTTTTGCCAAATTTAAAGACATAATTTGCTTTTTATTTTAAATGTTTACTGATTTTTAAATATTTTGAGAAAATAAGGAAGTACCTAGTCAAAAATAACTGGGTACTTTTTAATGTGCTATAAATATTAGAATTAGCTTAAAGGTTACTCTAAAGTTACCTATTATCACTTTTTTGCATAATGATCAAACCCTTTCAAGTATGTTCCCACCGAGATATAATCCATGCCGCTTGAATTCGGTAAGGGATGTTTCGATAAGATATTCTTGAAACTTCTTATCTTTTGAATTAAACGCATAAATCGGTGATGTAGTGAAATAGATAGGTTTATCGATCCATGTTGGGATAGATAAATTGAAATCAACAGCAAGCTGACGAGCCGTTGCAGCTAACAGACACCTTTCTTTTGGTTGCAAAGATGAAGTTAGTGGTTCTTCTTCGATAAGAAACTGTTTGGTTTTTCCGTCTGCATGATAGAAGTCATTGAGGAACTGATTGAATAACAAATAAAAATCGCCATTACCAGAGTTTAAAGTAATCTCTTTTATATTTAATCGTTGATGTTTCTTAATTGCCATTTTAACTCTCCCCTTTATTTAAATCATAAATGACTCCTTTGAATCTGAATTAGGATTATCATATCATAGAATATATGAATAATCAATGTACTGAAAAATAATTAGGAGTGCTCTAGGGGCATAATGTTATCTAACTGATCCAGAATTTTTAACTTCACCCACCAGCTTCTAATGCTTGTACAAATTTTTTCTCGTTTATACTTAAGTTATCTTTAAACTCGATAGATGCTATACGTGCATCTTGTATCTCGGAGATAAGTGAAACTTCATAACTTATACCTTCTGTTTTAAGATTTATTAATTTCTCAAATAAATTTAAGGATATCAATCCATTGGCTATATTGGGATTCTCATCACTAAATCTTTCAAGCATAGTTTTAACAAGTTTACTCGGTGCAGGATTTTGACTTGAGTAATATAGAGATCTTTCTATTTCATCGATAGCAAATTCAGCTTCTTCTTTGTTTAAAAAGATACCTACTGCACCAAAATAGCGTAAGTCAAAGGAATCTACTGAGAAGAATTCTTCACCAGGACTGATTTTGATGTTGTTCCATAGAAGCCTCTCACCCATTAAATTAATCTTCCACCCTGATATATTTCCAATACCGTATTGCTTTTCAAAGATAAGTTCGATACCCATCTCTTCTGTAGTGAAGATATCCTCGAATCCTATAAAAGGAAGATCTATTGTATCACGTTCTACATTAACGGGAATTCCAAAATAACAATTAGAACACTAATATAATCAACGATAAAGGCTAAAATAGTGATGTTGTACTTTTATATAGACATTGCAAAATCTAAGTATTTTATGACAGATTCATTGAAAAAATACACATATTTTTGTAAAATTATCATATAAATTTGGTATTTATAAAAATAATACAAAAGAAGGTAGTAATATCAATGGATCTACGCGATATAAATAACATAGAAATTAAATATAACAAAGATAATAAATACTCTCGTTTCGGGTTACTACCATTATTAATATGGTATATTAGGAACATTTTAGATCTAGAAAAAAGATTTAAAACACTCACTGTAAAAACAAAAAGGAATCATGTAAACCCCGTAAAATACAGAGAAAAACCATATACAGAAGAAAAAATGTCCTTAACATTTATCGTCCTTATTCTATTACAGATAGAACGGTTCTATAAAATAAAAGATACCTTGTCTGATGAGATCGGAATTGCCAAATTAATTGGTCTTGAAAAATTCTTTTCAGATCAAACAGCATATAACTTTATAAATGGTTTTCAAAAATGGCATATCGACCAACTACAAAGGATAAATACCAACCTTTTACTAGATTTTGGATTATCATTTCATCAGGATTTTCCAGTAATAGATGTTGATATGACAACTTTTTCTCTGGAAAGTAAGTTACGAGAAGGTGCAGTGCCAGGTTATAATAAAAAGAACATGGGCAAACCGTGTTATCAATGGTCCGTAGCATTTTGCTCTGGAGAAGTTATTGCAAATAGATTAGCGGAGGGAAATACAGTATCACTATCATACTTTATGGAAATGCTTGAGAACATTGAAAAATTGTTGCATTCAAAGCTATACATGATGCGATTAGATGCAGGTTATTTGTCAACTGAGGTACTTGACTATATCACAGATAAAAATCTGTTCATATTGTGTGGTTGTAAGTATAGCTATGTTATGGCACAACCTGAAAATAAAGTTAAACAAGTTGAATGGTATTCATACGATGAAAACACATGGTTATTTGATTTAGGGGTTACAAAAGTAGTAAAAGAGGCTAAAGGTGATTTCCGTGTGATTCTTGTTAAAAAGAAGCAGGAAAAGATAAAAATAAAAAAAGTCATAGAATATATTCAATATGCTTTAGTGACTAATTTTTACATACAGCAAGATCCTGAAACAATTTACAAAGAATATCATAAGAGGCAAACTATTGAAAATTTTTTCAAGGAAGTTAAGAATCCCTTTCATTCTACAAAAATGCCATCAGCATTATTTAGAGGAAATGAGGCATATTTGTATTTTGAAGTAATAGCGTACAATTGTTGGCAAATATTTAAAAAAACAATCTACCAATTACATGGCAAAGGCATACATATCAAACAATTACAGAGCGACTTATTGGACATGCCTGCAAATTAGAGATAAAACCAAGACAAATAACAATAACACTCAATGAAAGCTTTATTTACAAGGGTGTAGCAGCTTTCATACTGCAGAAAATAATAAATGCTAAAAAAATAAAAAGTACAAAAAAGTGATATTTAGGGGGCTAGTTCAATTTCCCTTGTGATATCAATCCTTGTATCGATTTGAAAAAATTACTATGCGTATTTTGAAAAAATCCAAGTATTCCGCTACAAGCTTTGTACGATTGATTCTTTTGCAAAGCTTGTATTCTTCACTTTTTTAAGGTTGTTTTTTTGTTTTGGAATTCCCGTTAAATCCGATACCGTTAAAGTAGTAAGAGTTTTGTATAGTGCCTCGAATATCAGCAAACGTCTAATTAGTAACTGAAAACGATTATAAATGGTTCCAA
>WQUF01000233.1 GCA_009785875.1 Oscillospiraceae bacterium
ATGATCTTGTTCCTGTTAATGAAAATACATTTGTAAAAAGTAAAACCAATGGAACACTTGTAGCTTAACCATTGGCAAATGTTTTCGCTCGTTAGTATAATAAAATAAGATAAGATAAGATAAGGTGGTGATGTTATTGAACAAAAGAGTTGAATATTGGATAAAACTAGCTGATTATGATATTGAAACAGCAAGAGCAATGTTAAACAGTAGACGGTTTCTTTATGTTGGTTTCATGTGTCATCAGACTATCGAAAAAGCATTGAAGGCTGTTATTTCTCGTAACTGTGAAGAATATGAAATCCCACCTAAAACACATGATCTTTCAAAATTAGCAGTTTGTGCAAAGTTATTTGATTTAATGATAGAAGAACACAAAGATTTTATAGATGAATTGAACCCACTTAATATTGAGGCTCGTTACCCTGAATACAAAGATGAGATAGCAGCAGGATTAACAGATGAAAATTGCAAAGATCTTATCTTGAGAACGGAGGAATTGCTATGTTGGATAAAGAAACAGTTGTAAATATAGTAAAGCAATATGTGGAAGCAGTGACAAAGGAATTTGAACCATCAGCTGTTGTTTTGTTTGGCTCATACATCAACGGTAATCCAAATGAAGACAGCGATATTGACGTTGGAGTTGTATTTAATGGTTTTACTGGAGATTGGCTACAAACGGCTGCGCAATTATGGCGTTTGCGGCGCAAGGTGAGTCTTGACATTGAACCGCATTTGCTTGACAGTACCAATGACCAAAGTGGATTTGTGAATCATATTTTTAAAACAGGACAGGTAATTTATCAAGTATAACGATATGCCTATAGTTATTCCTTATCTTTTTACACGTATGAGATAAATTGTATTATTAATATATTTTAGTTGCTAAAGAAGGTATTAGAATTGTCTACGAAAATATCAAGAAATGAATTATGCCCATGTGGAAGTGGGAAAAAATATAAAAATTGTTGTATGGATAAAGAAAATGAAATAAAAAAAGAAGTATTAGAAGATAATAAAGTTTCTAAGGCATCTATTGGTTCAATGCTTCAGGCTGTTGCTGCTCTTCATAGTCTTGAATTAGAACATAATCCTTACATTAAAGAGTATAAAAGGTTGAGAAGTTTGCACAGAGAAGTATTAGGTGACATGTTAGAATACTTTTCAGAGGGAAAATTCAAACTTGAAGTTACAAGTATACAAAATATTAATATAATTTGAGAAAGAAGAAGTTCTATGAAGAAATTTGATATTGCACTTATAGTGATTTTTATGGTCTTGTCATTCATCCCTCAAGCCATCTATACCATCAATAATAGAAGATTTAAGGATGAATATATAGAGATAAAAGTGGATGGCAAAGTCTATAAAACAATCGATTTTAAAAAATTGAGCAAAGATGAAACCGTTGATATAGACACTGAAAAAGGTCATAACGAGATTCTGATTTCAAAAGATGGAGCTAAGATGATAGCAGCAGATTGTAGGGATCAAATATGCATAAAAGAAGGATTAATCCATAAACCAGGTGAGAGCATAGTGTGTCTTCCACATAATGTCATCATAAATATAAAAGGATCGAATCAGGAAGTGGATGTCATCGCTAAGTAAATTATTATTGACTAAATTGTAAACAAAATATTATAATTTAGATAAATTATCAAGGGAGGGATTTCTATAAAGGATTATTTTAAGATTAACACTAGAACTATCGTCGCTATAGGGCTTGGAGCTGCGCTTTTTTTGCTTTTATTTATGTTTGTTAAAGTTCCGTCACCTGTTCCTGAGACAAGCTTTCAAACTGCCTATGGGATTGCTGCGTTTTTTGGATGTCTCTTTGGACCTATCGCAAGCTGCTTAATCGCATTTATTGGACATGCTTTGTCTGATGCTATACAATATGGTTCTCCATGGTGGAGCTGGGTTATAGCAAGCGGTGTCGCTGGATTTATTTTTGGGTTTGCTTTTAAAAGGACAAAAGTCGAAGAAGGATCTTTTGGTGTAAAAGATATCATAGTGTTTAATGTGATTCAAGTGATAGGAAATTTATTAGCATGGCTCGTTATAGCTCCAGTTCTTGATATACTAATCTATGCTGAAGCACCAGCTACTGTGTTTGCACAAGGTATAGCTGCAGCAATTATGAATATCATAAGCGTTGCAGTCATTGGAACTTTATTATTAGTAGCATATTCAGCTACAAGGACAAAGTCAGGAAGTTTGAAAAGAAAAATGTAGAAAGGGAAGTATATGGGAAAACAGCCGATTATTTCCTTTAAAGATTTTAGCTTTCGCTATTTAAGTCAAGCAGAAGAAACTCTACATAATATCAATTTAAATATTTATGAAGGTGAAAAAATATGCATCATCGGTCCCAGTGGCAGCGGCAAAAGCACATTAGGTCACTGTTTAAATGGTCTCATACCTTTTTCATATAAGGGTGAGGCTAAAGGGACATTGGAAGTATGCGGACTTAAAACTCTTGATCAGACTATTTTTAAGATGTCTAAGATGATTGGGACAGTACTTCAAGATTCAGATGGTCAATTCATCGGTCTCTCAGTTGGTGAAGATATCGCCTTCGTTTTGGAAAATGATTGTGTCCATATTGATGAAATGAAAAAAAGGGTCAGCGATGTTTCTAAAATGGTGGATATGGATAAATTTCTCTTGCTGATGCCTCATGAACTCTCAGGTGGTCAAAAGCAAAGGGTTGCTCTTGCTGGAGTCATGATCAATGATGTGGATATTCTGTTGTTCGATGAGCCTTTAGCCAATCTCGACCCTGCAACGGGTAAGAGTGCTATTGAGATTATAGACGATATTCACAAAAATACAAATAAAACCATAATAATAATAGAGCACCGTCTGGAGGATGTTCTGCATAGATCTATTGACCGCATTATCGTATTTAATGATGGATGCATCATTGCAGATAAGCCTCCTGGTGAACTTCTTTGCAGCGATATTTTAAAGAACATAGGAATAAGGGAACCTCTTTATTTAACTGCGCTTTCCTATGCTGGTATAGATTTTAAAAAAGAAGATAACCCTGAAGATATCGATAAATTAGAGATTAAAAATGGAAAAGAAAGGCTTATTTCATGGCAGAAGTCCATTGAAATAATAGAAGATAAAAGAGACTATCCTTCTGCACTTAAGCTTTCAAATGTCTCATTTTCATATGATGGGAAAAAAGATATAGTAAGCGATATTAATTTTGATATTAAAGAAGGAGAAATGGTTTCCATCGTAGGGAAAAATGGTGCTGGAAAGTCTACCCTCACGAAATTGATCTGCGGCTTTGAAAAGCTTGATAAAGGTGAAATACTATTTAATGGTAAAAGCGTTTTAAATATGTCTATATCTGAAAGGGCATCTTATGTGGGATTAGTCATGCAAAACCCAAATATGATGATATCCTTGCCGAAAATATATGATGAAGTGGCATTAGGATTAAAGCTTAGAAATTTCTCCGAAGATGATATAAAATCCCGTGTGGAAAAAGCTTTATCGGTTTGCGGGCTTTTACCATTCATAGATTGGCCGATTCAAGCTTTAAGCTATGGGCAGAAAAAAAGGGTTACCATCGCATCAATACTGGTCCTACAGCCAAAGATCATAATTTTAGACGAACCAACAGCAGGTCAGGATTATAGGCATTATAGCGAAATGATGGAATTCTTAAAAAAGCTAAATGAGGAAGGGAACACAGTAATACTCATAACCCACGATATGCATCTAATGCTTGAATATACATATAGATCCATAGTGCTTTGCGATGGGAAGAAATTGGCAGATGCTCCATCTTACAAGATTCTAACAGATGAAAACGTCATTAAGGAAGCTAATTTAAAGGAAACATCCCTATATGTCCTTGCAAAGAGAGTAGGAATAAAAGATCCCACAGCATTTGTTCAAAGTTTTATAAATTATAAAAAGGGTGCAAAATAAATGAAGATAAAGCTTTTTTCTTACGATGACCTTCATACACCTATTCATAGGCTTTCTGGTATAACAAAGCTCATTTGTTTTTTATTTTTAACATTTGCTACCATGTTTTCATATGATATAAGAGTTATCATTCTTGTGATGGTGTTTTCTTTAATAATTTTTCATATATCAAAAGTAGATGTAAGGCAAATGAAGCTCATGATAATATATGTGGCTATCTTTTTGCTAATGAATTTTGTGATATCTTATTTATTTGCACCTGATCAAGGCTCTGCAATTTATGGTACAAGGCATGTCATTGCGCACTTGTTTGGGCGTTATTATATAACAGAGGAGCAAATTCTCTATCAAGTTACAAAACTTTTAAAATATGCATCAGTTGTGCCGTTTGGCATGTTGTTTTTAGTGACTACAAATCCAAGCGAGTTTGCTTCGTCTTTGAACAGCATTGGCGTTAATTATAAGGTTTGCTATGCTTTGGAATTGACTCTTCGCTATTTCCCTGATCTTACAAGAGATTTTACATCCATAAGTCAGGCACAGCAGGCAAGGGGATTAGATATGTCTAAAAAGGCAAAACTATCACATAGATTTAAAAACACAATGCTCATAATAGTTCCTTTGATTTTTTCAACTTTAGATAGAATAGAACTCATTTCAAATGCAATGGATTTAAGAGGATTTGGGAAAAATAAAAAGAGAACCTGGTACTCAAAAAAGAACTTGGCAAAGCGTGATTTTATTGCAATTTTTGTCTCTGCATTTATTTTTGTGATTACAATAATGGTGTCAATATTCATTAATCATAGCAGGTTTTATAATCCTTTTAAATAATTTACTAATTATAGAGATAGAGGATGGTGTTGCGTAGTGCCATTTATTAAAGTTGATATGGTACAGGAGGCAAGAGAACTACAGGAATTATTAAAAGACGATAGCGAAGCAGTT
>WQUF01000234.1 GCA_009785875.1 Oscillospiraceae bacterium
TTATGCAAATATACTTTTGCTTTGTACCAATCACTTCATTTGCATAAGCAATAATACCAGACTTATCTACGTAAATTTTTGAACGTAAAGATTCTTCAAACCCTTCGTTTGATGGATTAAGATATAAACCCATTAAAATTCACCACCATTTTAAACATCATTTAAGGCATTTGTTTAATTGTAACATATTTACGAAGGTCTTGAAAAGTAAATCTAAAAGAGATAAACTCAAAATAGATTTGTGAATTGCATTATAATAAAATTCGGCGATTTGAACAAAACTATATTAGACATTTGATGATTTAATAAGAAATTTTGAGGAGGAGAGTAATAATGAGTGAGTGGGTTGAGAAAAGATTAGAAGATATGATTCAAATTAACCATTCAAATATATCTGAAAATAAATATAATGGAACTATACAATATGTTGATATTTCTTCTGTTGATCGAGGTCGATTACTTGGTTATACAGAATATAAATATTCAGAGGCACCTGGCAGAGCAAGACGTAAAATAAAGCCAGGTGATACGATTTTTTCAACAGTCAGACCTAATCTTCGTGCTTATTGGTACGTTAAAGATTGCCCAGAAAATGCGATAGTTTCCACAGGATTCGCAGTTATTAGGGCAAAAGGAGAGTATAATAACAGATTTATCTATTATTTATTAACAGAAAACTCTTTTGTTAATTACTTAGCTCTTGTTGCAAAGGGCTCAAACTATCCTGCAGTTGATACTAATGATTTCAAAAACGCCAAAGTAACTGTACCAGATAGTCCTACTCAAAACCGTATAGCTTCGATCCTATCAACTTACGATGATGCAATCGAAAACAATAATCGTCGTATTGCTCTTTTGGAAAAAGCAGCAAGGGAACTTTATCAAGAATGGTTTGTAAGGCTGCGTTTTCCAGGACATGAAAGTGTGAGGTTTGTAAATGGTTTATCTGAAGGATGGGAGATTAAGCGATTAGATGAATATTGTCATATTACTGATGGAACACATGATACACCTCAACAAACTGAGTATGGTATACCATTGGTTACTGGCAGTTGTATAAATAGTGGATTCATAGATTTTAACAGTACATACTTTATTAGTGAAGCTGACCATATGAGCATTAAGCGTAGAAGTGGATTGGATTCTGGAGATATACTTTTCAGTAACATTGGTACAGTAGGTAACTCGTGTATTGTTAATTATGATAGAGAGTTCAGTGTGAAAAACGTAATAATTTTTAAGCCAAAAACAATTGAAAAAACGGCTTATTTATATTACCTTTTAACAAGTCCTATTATGCAAGATATTTTTACTGCTCAAACTAGTGGAGCCTCACAACAATTTGTTGGATTAACATTTATGCGTCGATTCAAGATACTCGTTCCTAATAAACAGCTTATTGATAAGTTTGCTCAATTAGTTGTACCTATACTTAATGAAAAGCAAACATTAAATTCAAAATCCCAAAACCTTGCTCGCCAACGTGACCTACTTTTACCTCGCCTGATGAGTGGCAAACTGGAGGTGTAATTTATGCCCAAAATAATAACCGAAGACATGATCGAAAAAGCCGCCATTGAACTTATTTTATCTGAATATGCTCCTTTTTATAAGCATATTGATTGTTTTACCGAAAAAGCAGAAACCTTACCTGATAATTCTGGTCGAAGCGATAAAATGCAAGTTGTACTATCAGATATCCTCTACACTAAATTGCTCGAACTAAACCCTAGCTTACCTGAAGAAGTCATCAAGCAAACTGCAGATGAACTCCGTCAAAATTTGTTTGGGGATCCTTTAGCGGCTAATTATCATCGTTATCAAAAGCTTCGGAATGGTATTACTGTTGCTTTTAAAAAAGACAAGCGTAAAACCAATGGTCGAATTATCCTCATAGATTTTGAGCATCCTGAAAACAATAGTTTTATTGTAGCTTCACAAATGTGGATCCGTGGTGAAGTTCATTGGCGCAGACCTGACCTCTTAATTTTTATTAATGGTTTACCGATTGTATTCATAGAATTAAAGAATTCGAATATCAATGTTAAAAATGCTTATGACAAGAACTTGAATGATTATCGGCGCGACATCCCTTGGTTATTTAATTATAATCAGATATGCGTGCTTAGCAATGCCATGGAAACCCGCCTTGGTAGTTTCTCTGCCGGATATGAGTTCTTTTTCGAATGGCTTAAGTTATCTGACGAGAAGGAGAATCCAAATCGAGTTTTAATACGAGAAGATTGTACTAGCCTTGAGTATTTCATACGTGGGCTTTGTAAACCGAGTACATTGCTTGATTATATAGAGAATTTTATCTTATTTGATGAGCGCAAAGGTGGCGATATTAAGCGTAAGATTATAGCTAAGAATCACCAATTCCTTGGTGTTAACAACGCATTTCATAATTTTGAAAATAGAAAAGAGCTCCAAGGTAAACTCGGTGTATTTTGGCATACACAAGGCAGCGGTAAAAGTTACTCTATGGTAATGCTTGCACAAAAAATAAGGCGCAAATGTTTTGGCAATTTTACATTTCTTATTGTAACTGACCGGGAGGATTTAGATGGTCAGATATACAAGACATTTTTGCGATCTGGTTTTATGAGTGCTGAAGAAAAAGTACAGCCTGCGTCTAGTGCTGCTCTTCGTGAGGAACTCTCCACAAATAAGAGCATACTCTTTACTATGATCCACAAATTTCGCTATGATAAAAAGGAAAAATATCCTGTTCTTTCAAAGCGTGATGACATCATTGTTTTTGTGGATGAAGCTCATAGGACTCAGTATAAAGATTTGGCTGAAAATATGCGTATTGGACTTCCAAATGCACAGTACATTGCTTTTACCGGTACACCTCTTCTTGGCAGTAAGCGTTTGACAAATCAATGGTTTGGAGATTATGTAAGTGAATATAATTTTGCAGAGTCTGTAAAGGATAATGCCACCGTGCCTCTTTATTATGTGAAGCGTGTGCCAGAGGTAGAACTGCAGAACGATTTCCTTGAAAGCGATTTTGCTGAGATTTTAGAAAACGAGAATTTAACTGAAGCTGAGCAAAAAAGGCTTGAAAATCAATATTCACAAGAGCTTGAAGTAATAAAGCGAGATGATCGTCTTGACGCAGTAGCTAAGTACATTGTTTATCATTTTCCCAGGCGAGGATTTCTTGGAAAAGGTATGGTAATCTCAGTGGATAAATTTACCACAGTAAAAATGTTCGATAAGGTGTCATCTTTATGGAAGAAAGATATAAAGAAGTTGAATGCTGCTATTACAAAATCAAAGGATCCCGAAGAGCGCATGAAGCTTAAGCAACTTGTGGATTATATGCGCAATGTACAAATGGCAGTTGTTATTAGCGAAGATGCTGATGAGGAAGAAAAGTTTAATAAGCAAGGATTGTCTATACTTCCACATCGAAAACGCATGGATGAAGTTGATAAAAATGGATTTGATATTGAGGATAATTTTAAAGATCCAGATCATCCTCTTTCACTTGTTTTTGTATGCGCTAAGTGGTTGACTGGGTTTGATGCTCCATCAGTTTCAACGCTTTATTTGGATAAACCTATGAAAGGACATACTCTTATGCAGACTATTGCCCGAGCAAATCGAGTGTTTCCAGGAAAAGTGAATGGTATAATTGTGGATTTCCTTGATGTCTTTAAGTATCTGAAGCGTGCACTTGCTGACTATGCTTCTCTTAATGACGGTGAAATGCCAGTAAAGGATATTGAATTTCTTCTCGATCAATTGAATCAAGCTATTGAAATGACCGTAGCTTTTTGCAATAAGCAAAAGATTGACCTTAGCCGTGTTATAACTGAAGATAATGTTTTTCATAATTTATCATTGTTTAATGATTATGCAAATATCATCGTTGGAAATGATGATATTCGCAATGAGTTTAGTGTCCTTACTAACACTATATACAATTTATATGAGTCTTTGCGTCCCGATATTATTAAAATGAATTTTGATTCTCGTTATAAAGATGCACTTCTTTACTTACGAGATGTCATTGATGGCAGAATCAGACCTGAAAAATTAGAGGGAGCAAAAGAGCATATTAACGAGCTTCTTGATCAAAGTGTTATGGTATCTGAGGATGTTACAGAATATATAATTAGCGATGGTGGAAAAGAAATCGATGTTTCTAAAATGGATATTGATGAGCTCAGAGATATTTTTAAACACAAGAAAAATAAGAATCTTGAAATTGCTAAGTTACGTGAGCTCATTGATAAAAAGTTGGAACAGATGCTTCAGAAAAATGTAACTCGCTCTAATTTTGCTGATAGATTCAGGAATATCATAGATGCATATAATTCCGGAGGCTCACAAAATGATGACTTCTACGAGAAAATATTAAAATTCATGGAAGAGCTTCGTGCTGAAGAAGAAAGGCATATTAAGGAGGAGCTTTCAGAAGAAGAACTTGAGATTTTTGACCTGCTTCGCAAAGAAAAGCTTACAAAAGATGAAGAGAAACGAGTTAAACTGGCTGCAAAGGAACTTTATGCAACATTGCTTGCTCAAAAAAAGGAATTGTTTGTGGTCGGTTGGCAAAATGATCCTCAACCTAAGGAGCGTGTAAGATCTGCAATTGTAAATAGTTTGAATAAGTCTTTGCCTGATTGCTATGACCGTGATATTTTCACATTTAAAAGCGATAAAGTTTATCAACATATCGTTGATCAAGCATTGATGGGATATGCATGGGTAGCATAGCAGCAAAAATGATTTCAATAATAGAACAGCCCTTTCATCATTATAACTGAAAAGGGCTTTTTACTAATTATTCAATATATCGTCTTATAATGCACTCATGTTTTTTAGTATTTTTATCATAATTAATGCCTATAATCATAGCATTCTCTTTATATTCCTTTAAAAT
>WQUF01000235.1 GCA_009785875.1 Oscillospiraceae bacterium
TGCACTCAGTATCCTCTCTTCGTTATCTCCAACAGAAGTATGCTTATAAACATCAATGCCAAGCTCAGCTAATTTATTAGAAAGATATTGCGAATTTGAATTTAGAATATCTCCAAGCAGGATTTCAGTACCAATTGTAAGTATTTCACAAACCATAAATTTCTCCTTTTAAGTATCTTGACAATAAAGCAAAGTTAAGTTTAGCGTGTTCAATATGCTGTCCATGTGAGTTCTTTCATAGCTATGAGAGGCATAAACACCTGGACCGATTAAAGCAGTTTTAATATCCCATCCAGCTTGAAGGGCGCAGGATGCATCAGATCCATAATGTGGATAGATATCTATTTTATAATTGATATTGTTATCTTCACAAATCTTAATGAGCTTTTTTCTAAATTCTAGATCGTATGGCCCGTATGAATCTTTAGCGCAAATGCATACATCGTATTCAGTTGAGTTTTGATTTTCTCCTGGTGCTCCCATATCTATAGATAAAAATTCTTTAGTGTTTTGAGGTATACAAGCTGCACCATGACCTGCTTCTTCATAAATTGAGAAGAAAAAATTTGTAGTGTATGGTAGCTTAATATTTTCTTTAGTTATATGGTAAATGGCATAGAGCATAATTGCTGCACCAGCTTTATCGTCTAAATGCCTGCTCTTTACATATCCATTTTCTGTTATCTTGGTTTTTGGATCTAAAAAGATAAAGTCACCTACATTGATTCCTAATTTTTCCACATCTTCTTTTGAGAAAACTTTTTCATCTAAAATCAATTCCATATTTTCTTGAGACCTTTTTTGCTCTCGTGCATCATTTCCATATACATGAAGAGACGGTTTTGTAGTATAAATAATACCAGAATAATTTTTTCCATTTAAGGTTTCTATTATGCAATTTTCACATTCTACTGATTCGAACAGGTACCCGCCTAATTGACAGATGCTGATTCTACCATTTGGCTTAATGCTTTTAACCATAGCTCCTAATGTATCTATATGAGAAGATATTGTCCTCTCAGATATTTTATTTTCTCCTTCATCGCCTTTAATTGTAGCAATTAAGCTACCTTTGTTGGTTGTGTAGTAAGGAATTTTTAAATCGCTAAAATAATTTTTAATATAGTTTATGACTTTATAAGTACATCCAGTTGGACTTGGAGTAGTTAAAATATCTGTTAAAATTTTCTTTAATTTATCAATTTCTATAGCCATGATAACCACCTTTCCTTATTGGAACTTTTTAAATTCCATCTCCATATTATAATATAAATATTATACAAGACATTGTGAATAAAAAAATAATAAATTATACGATTTATTCCTTGAATACAGTTCATAAAAATAATAAAATAGTTATAAGAATAAAATTAAATTATATTTTTTACAAAAAAAATCTATATTTAATAATGAGGTGATTTTAGTGCATACAATGAATGACATGGAAAAAGAGAACTCTATATATGGTAAAACCAGTATTTTCAATAGATTAGATGCTATAGAGTCCATAGAAGATATCGATGAAAACTTTGATGGTGAAATTAGTAATATGGAATTGATTGATATAGATGTGAATAATTTATCGAAATTGAGAGGATTATCTGAGAAAGATGGCGATAAAATTATTAAAAAGAAAAAGTGGAAATATATAATTATTAGTGGAATTGTTGGAATAATAATAATATCATCTTTAGGTGTCTACTACTATGTTTATAAGACTGTAGACGATTGGCGGAATTCTGTTTATCCTGGAGTGTCCATAAATGGAAAGGAAATTCCTAAAATTTCTAAAGGAGATCTTCAAAGTGTACTTAAAGAAGAATATTTAAATCCAGTTGCAGCAAAGTCCATTAATATCAAAGCAGGGAATAAAAATTATATATTAAATTTTTCTGACTTAAATCCACAATATGATATTGATGAAGTTACAAATGAGGCTTATAATTATAAGAAAGATGGTAATCTCTTTAATAAGTATTTTCAAATAACTAATATGTTTTCAAAAGAAGAAAAGACGGACTTATCTTTAACATATAGCTTTAATGATTCAGCTATTAAGCCACTTGTTGATAAAATAGCTTCTGAAGCTTTCATAGAACCTGTAGATGCTGAATTTAGGATGGAAAATGGTACGCCAATTGTCACTGATGATGTTAAGGGAGCAGAATTAAATAAAGATGATTTGATCAATAAATTAGAGGAAATTGCAAAAGACCCTAATGCTAAGAATTTGAACGTTGAAGCTGAAATAAATCCCGTCACAGCAAAGGTCACAGGGGATTTGCTTAGGAGGATAAATGGAGTTATGGCTTCTTTTACTACAAATGACTCTAATAATGTAAGATTAATCAATATGGGAATAGCTGCTACTTATTTAAATGGTGCTTTAGTTTTACCTGGTGAAACATTTAGCTTTAACGATAGAGTTGGAGATTCAACACCTGACAGAGGATACTTGCAATCATATGCCTATGTAAATAACCAATCTGTATTAGATTACGGCGGAGGTGTATGTCAATTATCCACAACTCTCTATGGGGCGATGCTTAGAGCAAATATCATGCCTACTGAGAGACAACCGCATATGATGCCTATATGGTATGTTCCTATAGGGTTAGATGCGACAGTATATTACGGCGTGGTAGATTTAAAATTTGTAAATACATATGATGCTCCTGTTTATATAGAATCCTATATGAACGGTCAATATCTTACAGTTAAAATATATGGAGATACATCCTTAATGAATGGTCTTACATTTGAACCTTATTCTGTTGCAAATGGACCTTTATCGGCAAATGTTTATTTAAACACAATCGATAGTGCAGGAAATGTTATTGATACTGAATATTTACACACAGATACTTATAATGCTCATTAACTAAATCCATATTCGATGCCTACTTTTTATTTAGGATTTCTTAGATAGATGATTTAAAAAAGTAGGTTTTTCTATATTTTAAAGAGGATGATAAAAATGATAAAGGCTGGAGAAAATAAAAAAGAAGGAAATATGAATAAAAAAAGAATAACTATAATTGCCATAATTTTATTCAGTGCTGCTGTTATCAGTGCTGGCTGTTATTTTTATGTATATTATACAGTTACGAGCTTTAAAGGGCTTATATATCCTAACGTATTTATAAATGGATTAGAATTATCAAAACTGACAAAAGATCAGGCTATCAGTATGCTCTCTGAGAACTATTCAGATAAAATACAAAAGAGTGAGATAAATATAAAAGCCGGAGATAAGAATTATAAATTAAATTTTTCTCAGCTTAATCCAAAGTACAATATCGATGAATCTGTGGATGAAGCTTTTAATTACAAAAAAGATGAAAGCTTAATAAATAAGTATGCTCAAATTACGAATTTATTTAAAGATAATAAAGATTATAATATAGATTTAAAATATGAATACGACGATGCTGCTATTTTAAGGCTTGCTGATGAAATTGAAAAAGATACATTAAAAGAGCCTGTAGATGCTACTATAAAAATAGAAGATGGGAATATAACAGTTACAGATGATGTACAGGGGGTTTCATTAAAAAAGGATGAATTGATTGCAAAATTAAAAGAAATTACAGCTAATATGAAGCTGGGAGAATATAGCGTCGATGCACCGTTAAATTTAACAAGTGCTAAAATAACAGGAGAAACCCTTAGAAAAATAAATGGCGTAATTTCCACTTTTACTACTAGCGATTCCAACTCTGCTAGGCTTATAAATATGGGAGTTGCTTCAAAAGATTTAAATGGTGCTTTAGTTTTACCTGGGGAGACATTTAGTTTTAATGATAGAGTTGGTGATTCACTTCCTGAAAAAGGTTATGTGATTTCTCATTCATTTATCGATGGAAGATCAGTAGATGATTATGGCGGAGGAGTTTGTCAGGTTTCAACGACTTTGTATGGGGCACTAATGAGAGCAAACATTACGCCAGTAGAAAGAGGTCACCATGTAATGCCAATTTGGTATGTCCCTAAAGGATTGGATGCTGCAGTATTTTTTAACGTTTTAGACTTAAAATTTAAAAATGACTTTAATGCTCCAATTTATATTTATGCCAGTTTAAATGGTGAGGATTTAACCATATCGCTTTATGGAGATACTAACCTTATGAATGGTTTAACATATGTTCCATATTCAGTTCAAGTTTCAACTTGGGCACCAAGCAAGATAAATTATGTGGATGATCCTACAAAACCTAAGGATTATATGAAAGTTGAGCAAGCACCTACTGACGGCTATAAAATGGATGTATACATGCAAACTTTAGATGCATCGGGAAATGTAATAAAGGATGAATATAAATATACAGATGTATATGAAGCTAATCCAGGATATATAATAAGAGGTACAAAGCAAGATGTTACTCAAGGTCCAGGTGTTGCTCAAGGTCAAGATGTTACTCAAGGTCCAGGTGTTACTCAAAGCAAAGATGTTACTCAAGGTCCAAATGTTACTCAAAGCAAAGATGTTACTCAAAACAAAGATGTTACTCAAGGTCCAAATATTACTCAAAGCAAAGATGTTACTCAAGGTCCAAATGTTACTCAAAGTAAAGATGTTACTCAAAGCAAAGATGTTACTCAAAGCAAAGATGTTACTCAAAGCAAAGATGTTACTCAAGGTCCAAATATTACTCAAGGTCCAAATTAATGCATTTTGGGATAAATTATTGAAATTATAAAATAATAATAATAAAATAAATTTGAAACTTATGAATTAAAAGTAAAGTGCTGAATGGGGGGGTGAGCTATTCTGCCGATATCTAATAATAAAGCAGATGTTGCATTTGAAAATCAAGTGAATTCTGTTGATGATAGTTTATCTATAGATGAAACTCAAATTGAAAAGGTAAGTATAGAAGATATGACTTTGCTTAAAGATGTATCTAAAAATGATAAGCCTCCTTTAGATCCTTTTTTTGATGAAACAACTACTGTAAGCTATAAAATACAAGCTTCTGCAGCAAAGAATGAGGAAGTACTGGTTACTTCTTTAGAAAGTAAAAAGTCTTCTCTTTTTAGATATAGATATGTAATCTTAGGTGTAATATCATTTATCATAATTTTAGTAGTGACGATTATATACTTCAATAATGAATATAAGTTAGTTAAGAAGTGGGATGGATTAGTATATCCAGGCGTTACTATAAATGGTAAAAGCTATACAGGTTACACAAAAGATGAACTAATAAAATCTTTAGAAGAAGATTTTGGCAATCAAATGAGCACAAAGACCATAACCATAATGAGCAATGGACCGAACAATGATAGACAAAGCAATGCCATATCTTTTTCCCAATTAGATCCAAAATTCAATACAGATGAAGTAGTTGATGAAGCTTTTAGTTTTATGAAAGATAAGATCTTTTTTAGCAAAATAAATCAAATTTCAGGAAAGAATAAGAAAACATTAGCATTAGATTTGAAATATAATTTTAATCTGGAAGAATTAAGGGCTTTTATAAGTAAAACTGCAGAGGCTGTGAAACGAGAACCAAAAGATGCTTCAATTTTAATCGAAGATAATAGCATAAAAATAACTAATGAGGTAAATGGGCAGACCCTTAAAGAAGATGAGTTATTTAATATTTTAAAATCTAAAATAGAAAAGTTTAATGATAACAATATTGAAGTGGAAGCTGTTGTAGATACTATAGTACCTCAAATAACCCGAGAGACTTTTAGCAAGATAAATGGGAAATTAGCTGAGAGCTCGATGTACAAATATCAATATAATTATAATGCTGGAATTCTTTCAAATATGCAAGTTGTATCAGATTTATTAAACAAGACTATAGTCTATCCAGGAGAACAGTTTAGCTTTAATAATATAATCGGAGACCCTACATTAAATTCAAGTTTAAAACAGGTAACTCGGAATGTGAATGGGTATGAAAAAAATGATTATTTTGGAATATCGGAAGTTGCTACTGTGTTATATGATTCCCTGCTTCGATCCGGGATAGTACCTGAAAGAATGGGCCCAGATGAACCAGTTGATTATGTGGATTTCGGGATGGAAGCGATAATAAAATATGGTGTAAAAGACTTAAAATTTACTAATGATTATGGTTCTCCTATTTACATTGAAAGTGCGATTCAAAATGGTGTTTTAACCATCAGTATTTATTCAAACATCACTGAATTAAATGGGAAAACTTTTTCACCTGTCGTAAAAGATATAACAACTCCGAATAATACTATTACAATTATTTATGTGGATGATCCTACTTTTGATTATGGAAAAACCGAGGTAATACAGACTGCTATCCCAGCAAAAGAAGTGGAAGTGTACTTACAATCTGTGGATAAAAATGGCTTTGTAGTAGAAAACAAATTGTACAAGCAAACTTATGATGGAAGACCTGAAGAAATCAGAAGAGGGAAAAAAGTTACGGTTAATACGACTAATTCTGTAAACACTACGAATACCAATAGCTCGAATATTGTTGTGAAAAATAATGGGAATACAACAAGTGGGACTAATAGATCAAAATTGTTAGAAGAAATATTAAATTTATTTAATTAAAGGTGTAACAAATTGGCTCTTAAATATATAATATATATTTAAGAGCCTTTGCTTTGAAAGGAGAATAGAATGAATAATTTAGAAATTGAAAAAGCAAAAGAAAAGTTTGGCACTTTAATTGAAAATCAACTTAAGAGAGTAGAAAATTTAAAGTTGCAAGGCGATTTTATCAAATATGAAGAACTAGATACTATCATCATAGGGGTTTGTGGTGGTGATGGAATTGGACCTGCAATAACAAGTCAGGCTCAAAGGGTTTTGGAGTATTTATTAGACGATGAGATCAAATCCGGAAAGATTCAATTTAAAGTTATAAACGGTTTAACCATCGAAAGGCGTGCAAAAGAATCCTGTGCTATCCCTAAAGATGTCCTTTCTCAATTAAAAGAGTGCCATGTGATTTTAAAAGGACCTACTACGACACCGAAAAAGGGCGATGGATATCCTAACGTTGAATCTGCAAACGTTGCAATGAGAAAAGAATTGGATTTATTTGCAAATGTCCGTCCGGTTCATATAAAAGAGCAGGGAATAGACTGGACTTTCTTTAGAGAAAATACAGAAGGTGCATATGCTGCAGGAAAAGAAGGCATCGAAATCACTGAGGATTTAGGAGTTGATTTTACATTTGTAACTACAGGAGGGTGTGAAAGGATCATCGAAGCTGCTTTCCAATATGCAAGAGCGAATAATAAGACTCGTGTTACAGCGGTTACAAAGGCTAATGTGATTAAGCTCACCGATGGAAAGTTTTTAGACGTATTTTATAAAATATCAGAAAAATATCCTGAAATCACTGCAGATGATTGGTTTATCGATATCATGACAGCAAAACTGATAGATGAGAAAAGAAGAAGAGAATTCCAAGTGATGGTCTTACCTAATTTATATGGAGATATTCTCACTGATGAAGCAGCTGAATTTCAAGGAGGAGTTGGGACAGCAGGCAGCGCAAACATTGGTAAAAGATACGCTATGTTTGAAGCTATACACGGTTCTGCTCCAAGGATGGTGGAAGAAGGCAGAGAAAAATATGCAGATCCTAGCAGCGTTATTCGTGCAGGAGCCATGCTTTTAGCGCATATTGGATATACTGAAAAAGCTAATAGGCTCTATAAAGCTTTAGATATTTGCACAGTTTGTGAAAAGAAAATAACTATTACTGGTCGTGACACTGGAGCAACATCTTCGGAATTTGCAGACTATATTATGAAAACTATAACTGAAATTTAAAGAGAATGTTCATAATGAATAAATATGTGCGCTTAGCACATATTTATTCACTTTTTATTTTATTATTTTTGGCTATAATTTTCTAAAGCTAATTTTAAAATTTTGATTGAATCTTCTAAAGCTTCACAATTTAAGCAATAAGAAAATCTCACTTCATTTAATCCTTCACTTGATGGATCAGAATAAAATCCGTTAGCCGGTGCCATCATCACAGTTTTATTATCCATCCTGAAATCAGTTAAGAGCCATTTGCAAAAATCTTCTGAATTTTTAACCGGAAGCTTTGCAACAATATAAAATGCTCCTGCAGGCTTTTCACATACGACTCCAGGAATTGAGTTAAGACCAGCATGTAAAATGTCTCTCCGCCTTCTATATTCTATTCGAACTGCATCTAAATATTCCTTTGGAGTTTTAATTAGAGCAGCAGCACCAACTTGTTCAAGCGTAGGGGAGCTTAATCTCGCCTGTGACATTTTAAGAGTATTTCCAACGAGATCTTTGTTTTTTGATGCAATCACTCCAACCCTTGCACCACATGCAGAATATCTCTTTGAGATGCTATCTATTAAAACAGTTCTGTCTTTCATATCTTCCCTATAAGTGGGAGAATGATTCTTACCTGTTTCATAAATGAATTCCCTATAAACTTCGTCAGTTATATAATATAAATCGTGCTTAATGCATAGATCGCATAGCATATCTACTTCTTCTTCAGTATATACAACTCCAGTAGGGTTTCCTGGGCTTGAAAGGAGCAAAGCTTTAGTATTTGGTTTTAAAGATGATTCCAAGGTGGAAAAAGAAGGGATCCTAAAACCATCTTCTGCTTTGGTCGGAAAAGTAACTATTTGATTTCCAACGATATCTGCTATATTTCTATAATTAGAATAAAACGGATTTGATGTTAAAATTGAATCTCCCTGGTCAAGGCAAGCTGAGAGTGCAAATAGTAATGCTTCACTTCCACCATTTGTAACCAGGAGTTCGTCTTCAGAAAATTCTAAATCTATAGTCTTATAATATTCAATGAAACTTTGAATTAATGGATTTATCCCTTGAGAATCAGAATAAGAAAGCACCTTTTGATCGAAGCTTTTAACAGCATCAAAGAACAATTTTGGTGTTTCAACGTCTGGTTGCCCAATATTTAATTGATAAATATACACACCTTGTTTCTTCGCTTCAGCAGCGTAAGGATTTAGTTTTCTTATGGGAGAAAAAAGCATATTTTGTATTCTATTAGATAATTTCAAAAAAACACCTCCCTTATAAATTCATGATCTTATACAGTAAAAATCAAAACTTAATTCACATTTTTATTATATTAAAAGTATCTTTAAGTGTCAATTTTATTGCTTTTTTTTTATAGCTATATAGTTTATAATTATTCGTAGAAATGAAAATAGTGATAAATAAGCGAATTTTATTAAAATAAATTTGAGGGACCTTATGAACAAACTTTACTTTATTGAAACATGGGGATGCCAGATGAATGAAGAAGATTCAGAAAAGCTTTCAGGCATGCTCATTAATTTAGGATACATATCTTCTAAAAAAAGAGAAGATGCTGATATTATAATTTTCAACACCTGTTGTGTTAGAGAAAATGCAGAACTTAAAGTCTATGGAAATTTAGGTGAATTGAAAGCACTAAAAAGGAAAAAACCTGATCTAAAGATTGCCGTCTGTGGATGTATGATGCAGCAAAGCTCTATGGCTCAAAAGCTGATTAAAAGATATCCTTTTGTGGACATCATATTTGGGACCCACAATGCTTATAAATTTCCTGAATATTTAAATAGGTGCATACAAGAAGAAAAATCAATAATCGAAATATTCCATAAAGAAGAAAAAATAGTAGAAGGAATTCCAGTAGATAGGCTGAGCAGCGTTAAAGCATTTGTTACAATAATGTATGGGTGCAATAATTTTTGTACTTATTGCATAGTACCATTTGTTAGAGGAAGAGAACGAAGCCGTACACCAAAGAATATAATAAATGAGATAAATGATCTTGCTTCAAAGGGATATAAAGAGATCACACTTTTAGGACAGAATGTCAACTCTTATGGAAAAGATCTTAGTGAAAAGGTATCCTTCGCTTCACTCTTAGAAACTATAGCACAAATAGATGGTATTTTAAGGATAAGATTTATGACATCTCACCCCAAGGATTTAACAGATGATCTAATAGATGTGATCTCTAGAAATTCTAAAATAGTAAATCAAATTCACCTTCCTGTTCAATCAGGATCTACAAATATATTAAAAAAGATGAATAGAGGTTATACCAGAGAACAATATTTAAATTTGATACATAAGATAAAGGATAAGATACCTGATGTAGCGATAACCACTGATATAATAATTGGATTTCCAGGAGAGACAGAAGAAGATGTTTTAGATACCATATCCCTTTGCATAGAAGTAAAATTTGACTCTGCTTTTACATTTATTTACTCGAAAAGAGAAGGCACAGTAGCTTATAATTACCATGACGATGTTTCCGATGAAATAAAACACTATAGATTTAATAGATTAATCAAAGTTTTAGATGAAATTTCTCTATCAAATAATGAAAAATGCTTAAATGGAGAATTCGACATTTTAGTGGAAGGCCCTAGTAAAAATGATGAAAGCAGGCTCATGGGAAGGACTGAAGGAGGAAAATTAGTCAATTTTTCTGGTACTGAAGATATGATAGGTAAACTAGTTAAAGTAAAAATTACAGATGTGAGGGCTCACTCTCTTATAGGTGAGATCCTTTAATAAATTTGAGATAAGTCTTAGATAGAAGGTGATTATGTTTTATGGCTTTAAGTCCTATGATGCAGCACTATATGAAAGTAAAAGATGAATATAAAGATGAGCTTGTTTTCTATAGGCTTGGCGACTTTTACGAGATGTTCTTTGATGATGCTAAAATAGCTTCCAAAGAATTAGAGCTTACGCTTACAGGAAAGGATTGTGGGCTTTCAGAAAGAGCTCCAATGTGCGGTGTACCATTTCATGCAGCAGAAAGTTATATCGCAAGGCTCGTAAATAAGGGTTACAAAGTATGTATATGCGAACAAATGGAAGATCCGAAAGATGCAAAGGGGATAGTAAAAAGGGATGTTGTGAAGGTAATAACTAAAGGCACCCTCACCAATACGAGCTTTTTAGAAGATAAAAGAAATAACTATATACTCTGCGTCCTGGTAGCCATGAATCAAGTTTTTCTATGTTTTTGCGATATTTTAACTGGAGAATTTAAAGCCACGGCATTTGCTTTTGAAGAAGGGACCCTTATTTCTGAAATAAGCAAAGTTTCTCCATCTGAGATAATTTTATTCCATGAAAATGAAGATTTAGAGAAAACAATAAAGAATAAAATCAATGTACTCATAACTTATACTGATGAAGATGAGCCCAATATGAACGATTTTTTGGATAAGAGCTTTTCTAATGCTAAAAACATCAAATACCAGGGGCTTAAAAGGGTGTGCTTTAAACTTTTGAAATACATAGAGTATACTCAAAAATCATCCTTAAGCCATATCGATAAAGTGGAATTTTACAGCACAAAGGATTTTATGTCTATAGATTTAAACTCAAAGAAAAACCTTGAACTATTAGAAAATATGGTAGATAAGGGGAAAAAAGGATCTCTTCTCTGGGTCCTGGACGAAACAGTGACTTCTATGGGAGGCAGGACTTTAAGAAAATGGATCGAACTTCCTCTATATAATGAAAAGAAGATTAAAAATAGATTAGACTCAGTTGAGGAATTAAAAAACGATATGATCCTAAGAGAAAACATAAAGGAATCCCTTTCAAAGATATATGACATGGAGAGAATCCTCGGGAAAGTATGCTCAAAATCTGTAAACGCAAAGGAGCTTATTGCACTTAAAAATTCTCTTTCAAATTTACCTGGTTTAAAAGATTTTATTAAAAATTGCAGCACGACATCTTTAAAATATGTATATGATAATTTAGATCTATTGGAAGATATTCACGATATATTAGAAAAATCTATAATGGATTCTCCTACTATAACCATAAAAGAAGGGGATATAATTAAAGATGGATTTAATAAAGATATAGATGAATTTAGACGTGCTAAAAGAGAGGGAAAAGATTGGGTCCTTGAGCTTGAAGCAAAGGAAAGGGAATTTACTGGCATTAAATCATTAAAGGTCGGCTATAACAAGGTATTTGGATACTATATCGAAATAACGAGAGCAAATTTCAATCTGATCCCAGAAGGCAGGTACATGAGGAAGCAGACATTGTCAAATGCAGAGAGGTTTATCACTGAAGAACTTAAGACAATAGAAGAGAAGATATTAAATGCAGAGAGCAGCTTAAACGATTTAGAATATGAAGTCTTTGTTTC
>WQUF01000236.1 GCA_009785875.1 Oscillospiraceae bacterium
CAGGATATACTAGTAGTTCACCTAATTATACCCAAACACCAAATCCACCAAAAGTAGATCCTTATGTAGAATATGCAAAAACTAGAATTGCAGAACAAGAAGCATTAAAAAATAAATGTGCCAATAATCCAATAATTAACAAATTAAATGATCCATATTATAGTTTATTTTTAAATGAATCTGATAGATTTGCAGCAGAAAGGTTCATGGAAGATGAATTGAATTTACATGGTGGACAAATATCATTACCACTACTTACGAATAATCCTACACCAGAAAATATGGCAATACTAGGTGCGATAAGGGGATTAACCGCAGTACATGGAAGTGGAGCATTTGATAATGATGTTTTATCAAGACTAGAAGATATAGAAATGGGATATAATTATCAAAATGAAGCATCACCAGAAATGTATACATTAGGAATAAATAATCTTGTAGAAAAATATTCAGATTATCATCAAGGGCTTGTTGATAATAATGTAGCAATGCCATTGACTCTTGGATTATATACTTATAAAGATCAAGAAAAAAATCTTTTAGGATCATCGATTATGGCAGATACATTAGATAATGCTGTATTTGCAGTAATAGGATCTGCTAATAGTTTAGGTTCACAAGATACTTCTCAAAAAATGAGTGATGAAGAAATTGAAGTAAATACAAATAGTGAATATAAAACAGAAATTAATGAGCCAACGATAGAAAAAATACCAAAAGTAGATATATCTGATGTTAAAATTTTAAGTGTAGATGAAACACTTCTAAGTAATAATACAAATATAAAAACTAATTTTGATGCAGAGACCCCTGTACTTAGCAATGAATGGTTAGAAGATTTCAATAACAGATATGGTCCTACTGGAATAAATAAACAATATAGTGATAATATTGGGGAACATATTGAATATGTTGAGAATTTTAGTAGGGATGTAACAAAGGGAATGACAGGTGGACATAATTTAGAGGAATTCTATGATTTTATGAACTACGATTTAGGTTTATCTGAAAGTGAATTTCTTGTAAGTAAAACACCACATCCAGATATTGATGGAATTTACGAAATCACATATAAAATTCCTAGTAAAGATATCTATGGTAATATAACTGGTGAAAAAATTTTTCAAAAACCTAAAACAGTTTATGATCCAAACATAATAACAACAAATGAAATAATAAAATGGGGGAAAGAAGCTTTAGATTCGGATACAGTAACAGTTAATGGGAGGCAAATTGATGGATATGCACCAAATGGGTTGAAGTTTAGGGGATATTTAGATGATTTTGGTGTAGTTACAAATTTTCATCCAATATTTGAAGGGAGATAATTATGTTATTTAATGATAAAGCATATTACAAGTTAAATGCTATGGAACTATTTTTTTTCTATTTAGATTCAAGTGATAAAAATCTAATTAATTTAATTAATGGGTGCTTGAAAAAAGAAGGTATAGCTGTTAATGATTGTGTGGCGTATGCTTTTGCAAATGAATATGAAGATTATGATTATGATGGTGGATATTTTGGATCTGAAGGAGTCAAATTTGTAATTCAAGAGCCAATAGCTACTCATGAAAAATGTGAAGTATATACTTTAGAGGAATTTTATAATTACCTTGTAGAGTATACAAATGAATACCTTAAACATAAAAAATGTTCTAATAGTGATGAAATTTTAAAAAAGTTAGTTGAAATAAAAGAAAAATTTTCAATTTAAATATAAATTTAAGATGAAGCTTAATCCAAAAAGTAGACGTAAAATCGTGGAAAATTTCAATCTAAAATAATAGACATATAAATTTTAGGATTAGAATTTGAACAGGAATTCTAGTCCTTTTTCATATATCCATTTAAGTTTAGATTTTAAATCCAAATCTAAACAATAAAATTTTAGATTTCCTGACTCCAATTTACACCCTCCCTTCACTCTTGTGTACATAAAAGTGTGTACAAAGGTTTAAATAAACCATTTTACCAATTTTTATATATTTCCTTATTTTTACTCACTATTATTTTTTTTTCGTCCAACTAATTCCACACTAACTTAACCATTACATATTCGACTTAAATGGACGGCGATTTTTATTTCGACACTGTTCGAAATATAGGGTCTCCCCATATATTCAGTTGTGTTATACTAGACAGAAAATAATTCATTCAAGTCTTTTCCAGTAACAGCCTCGATTAACTTTCCATCTAAGAACTTGTGCCTAACATAGAAACGCATATGCTCTTTATTAATCTTTACTTTAACCAGCTGCTGTATAAGCTTCTCATGCATAGTTCCTGAAAATTTACCGAAGATGAATTCTTTAAAATCTGTTAAATCGGTAATTAAGTCCACTAAAGCATTCTTATTCACCTTAATATTAATATCAGTAAACTGCGGTATGAAATTCTCAATAAATTCCGATTTTGCCTTGATCTCATGGGTAGGAGCATTTGGATTATTAGTCAAAACTTTTAGCTTATGGTAAGCATTAACATCTTCTAATTTCACATTTTTCAATATATACATCTGATTATCGTGATTCAATTTTGCTAAGAGTCTAGCGCATTTTAGCTTTAATCTCTTATCATAAACAAGTGCCATAGCTTCAGGGCAGAGCTTTTTTAGCGTTAAATAATTAAAAACCGTGCTTTCGCTTATTTGCATATGCTCAGCAATGATTTGAGCCACGTTGCTCTCTCCTCTATAGGACTTTATTCGATTTAATAATTCAAATTTTTCAAAGATAGCTTTAATAAAAACTTCCTGAGAAACCCTGCGATAGTTGATATTAGAGTCCAATATTATGCTTCGCTCGTAGTACTCATCTAAATTCTTGTCTATCACGAAACAAGGAATTTTTGCAAATTTTTCATTTTCAGTTTTGGTATATAGATTTACAAAAGCTGCATATCTAGAATTTCCGCATATAATTGTAAAAGTCTCATCATTTAATGGTTTCACAATAAGAGGCGTTAATAATCCAATAGTTTCAATGGACGAGATCAAATTTAACAGTTCCATAGGTCCTGGCTTGTCAAAGTAGTTCCAACCACTATCAGATTTTTCTAGTTTATCGATATCAATGTATCTAAAATCATTAAAAATATCAACACCGTTTGTAAAATCAAGAGCTCTTTTCTTTAGCATATCCCTATAAATTCTCCTAGCCTCTTCATCCACTTCAGGAGAAGCAGCTTTAAATGGTATATGCTCTATTCTAACATTAGAAGTGAATTTATCCAAAGTGCAATGAGGCAATAAATCATCCCCAATAATTACGCTTATATTATCGTTAATAGATCCTATATCTGTATTCATAATTACCTCCAAATCCTTATGTACTTATATAATATGAATGATCATAGTAAATGTTGCTGTAAATTTAAAAATTAATTCACCTTTTTTAAATTTCTACATAAGCTAATAATAACCCTACTTTTAATGGATACAATGTTCCTTACACTGTTTGGATTAATAACGAACTTGTTTATTCTATGCCCAGAATAGGCACAAAAATAAACCTATATTTTCCTGAAGGAAAGAGAAGCAAGACCTGACTAAAAGCAGATTTAAAAGCATTATTTGTTGGAATCATGGCAATGCAGACCAGCATAGAAGCAGTAGGAGAGATGAACCCACAATTAGCTAAAGATTTAGCAAGTGGAATGGGCGAACTTGCAGAAGAGATGGAAAAAGTACTAAATGGAGATAAGGAAGCAGAAGAGCATCTCTTGAACACTTTGTTTGGAGGTGATAAAAAAGCATCAAAGAGCTTAACAGAAGATCAAAAGAAAGCTATAGACCAATTACTAGCAGGAATGAACATGGACTGTGTATTTGGATATGAACCGATAAACTTCAATTCAGGGAACTTCTATATGGATCAAGAAGATGTATCCATGGATGAACTTGGAGGAAAATTCAAGATCCAAAGATGCTATAACTCAAAGACAGCGAGCTATAATTCTATATTCGGAAGAGGATGGGAATTTAAATACACAGAAAGAGTAAGAGACTTAGAAGATGGAACTATAGCCTATTTCAAGGGGGATGGGTCTTCAGTAATATTTAAATTAAGCCCTAAAGGAGTATACAGATGCCCAAATGAGAAGCATCTGGATATTAAAAAACTGGAAGATGGAGATTTAGCTTGGGAGATTGAGGATAAAGATAAGATAAAGAGGATCTTCGATAAAAATGGAAATCAAAGAGAAATTAGAGATAATAAAGGTTACAGCACAAAATTTAATTACAACGAAGAAAATAAGCTTAAAGAAATTATTACACCATCAGGGAAAATATTCTCTATAAAGATGGATGAAAGTGGAAATATATGTTCTATAAAGCTTCCTAACGAGAAGAGTTTGTATTATGATTATAATGCAAATGGAGATCTGATCACTTATACAGATGCACTTGGAGAGAAGACCACATACAATTATGATGATAACCATTTAATGTTATCATGGATAGATCCTAATGGAACGATAATATGCAAAAATGTATATGATAAAGAAGGCAGGGTTATTTCTCAAAAGGATGGAAATGGAAGCGAAGTCAAGCTAGAATATAAAGACAAAGAGAAATATACGAAAGTGACCGATCCTGAGGGTTTTGTTACCAAGTATTATAGTGATGAATCCTTTAGAAATGTTAAAACAGAATATCCAGATGGGACAAAGGAAGAATCATTCTTTGGAGTTAGCGGACACTTAAGGTACAAATGGGATAGAGAGAAAAACAAATATGAATGGAGCCACGATTTAAGTGGAAACTTAACAAAAGAGATAAGGATCGATGGCAAAACAAAGTTTTTTGAATATAATGAAATGAACCTGCCTGTTAAAATAACTGACTTTGATGGAAGCGTTACAACATTAA
>WQUF01000237.1 GCA_009785875.1 Oscillospiraceae bacterium
TTCAAGATTATCAAGGTCCAACATTAAATATTACAAATTTAATAACCCAAGGGCATAAGTATGGGTTTTCTGTATGGGTACATACATTAACTCCTGATTCAGCAAGCTTTAGACTCTCTACTCAAATAGGACCATGGGATCCTGTCAACAAACCAACCTATGCTAATATCGCTACTAATACAGCTACTGCTAGTGGTGGATGGACTCAATTGACAGGAGAATACACCTATACTGATACATCCAGTGGTTTTATAACAATTTATGTTGAAACACCAGGTACTCTAACTGCAGAATTTTATATTGACGATGTTACTATAACTGATCTTGGTGCTTCTGCTCCTATAACCCCTAATCCAAATTATACTCTACCAGGACTCAAAGATATATACAGTAGCTATTTTAAAATCGGTACTGTCTTTCATACACCAGATTTTACAACTGCAGCAGATGCAACCCGAATGGCACTTATGAAGTTTGATTTCAATGCATTAACAGCTGAATGGGAAATGAAACCACAAGTTTTAATTACTTCTCCAGGTGTTTATGATTTTACCAATGCTGATACAATGGTAACTAATTTATTGAATGCCGGATTTATGTTACACGGTCATACTCTTGTATGGTATAATCCAGATGGAAATCCTGCATTCCTTCAAGCACCGATGACTCGTGCTCAAGCTGAGGCAACCCTTGGTGATTATATTAAAACAGTCGTAACACATTTTGCTCAAGTTACTGGCAATAAAGTACATTCATGGGATGTAGTAAATGAAGCTATTAACGATAATCCTACCAACCCTACAGACTGGCAAAATGCTGTTAGAAAAACTGCTTTCTGGTATACAGATTTCGCTAATGGAGCTACAGGAACGCAAAGTGGAGCAGATTATATTTACTATGCTTTTGTACAAGCAAGATTAGCACAGATTGCAGCTGGTTCAAGTGAATTACTTTACTACAATGATTATAACCTAAATACTACATCAAAAGCACAAGCAGTTGCATCAATGGTTCAAGCTCTCAATGCAAGGTGGAAAACTGATCCACTAAACACAAACCCAGGAAGACCATTAATTGAAGGGATTGGAATGCAAGGGCACTATAATTTAGGTACTCTTGCAACTGATGTAGATAGGTCAATCAAGCTTTTCAAGAGTATAGGTGTACAACATATAAGTATTTCAGAACTTGATATCTCAACAGGAAGTAATGGAACTCTTTCTCCAGATGTTGCACTAAAACAAGCACAAAAATATGCTGAGCTTTTCCAAGTATTTAAAGCTAATGCTGATGTCATTGAACGTGTTACATTCTGGGGTCTTGATGATCCAAACGGTTGGCTTTATACAAATAATCCAAACAAAATAAAAGATCTTGCTTTGCTCTATAATGCAGATTATTCACGAAAACTTGCATACCAAGCTGTAGCTAATCCAGATGCATTTTTAGCAGCAAATCCAATACCACCACCAGCTGCTGTTAATGCAAGCACAGCAATGCTTGGTACACCTGTTATCGATGGAACAATAGATAGCATATGGAGTAGCACTCCAGCAATTCCTATGAACAATATAGTCAATCCTACTCCACTTGCTACTGGTACAGTAAAGTTATTGTGGGACAAAGATAACCTATATGCCTTATATCAAGTTAATGATTCTGTACTTGATGCCTCTAATACTTTACCAAATAATGAATATCAACAAGACTCTGTTGAAGCGTTTGTAGACAAATTAAACTGCAAAATTGGTGGTTATCAACAAGATGATGGACAATATCGTGTAAATTTTGAAAATAAACAATCATTCAATTCACCATCAGACATTAGTGTTGGATTTAAATCAGCTGCAACAACTGTTACTGGTGGATATATAGTTGAAATGAGCATACCGTGGAATGGTACAATCATTCCTCAGGTAGGCACTAAAATTGGCTTTGATGCACAAATAAACGATGCTGCTGGTGGCTCAAGATTAGGTGCTATAATGTGGGGTAATGATCAAAATGCATGGCAGAGGACTATAAACTGGGGTGAAATAACTCTTGTTGGAACTCAAGCTCCTGTAGTTGTAGTTCCGCCAACTGCTGCACAAGTTATAACAGTTGACGATCCATTTGTTCATCCAGGAAATAGTGATCAAGCCATAGTCAATAATCCGGGAAATGCATTAAATGCTATTACTCTAAATGGCTCAGCTCTTAATAAGTATAACAAATGGATGGCTCAAATCCAAGCATTGCTTGCTACCACTCCTGATGGTTTAGCTTCTTCATTAACTGGCAATAATCTTACTCAATATAACAAATTGATGGCTAACATCAATGACCTGGTAACAGGATCAGCAGTACCTAAAACTATCAAGGATGCCATCATAACCGCAAATGACTCAACCATCAATGTAGGCGATTCCTTTGATTATATGAATAACGTTTCTGCTACTGATAATAATGGAAAAGGCAAAGATATTACAAATAAAGTTACTGTTTCAGGTCAAATCAATACTGCTGTTGCCGGAAATTATAGCGTCACATATAAAGTTACTGGTGCTAATGGTAATACAGTCACAAAGACAGTTACTGTCACTGTGGTGGCTCCTGTTGCTCCTGCTGGACCACAAAAGTGTGACCCAAGCGTTCCAGGTTCACCTTGAGCTTCTAAATAAAAGATCAAGTTATGATCTTTACTTTATCATATTCATATAAAAAAATAAGTTGAATTAGGTTCAACTTATTTTTTTTAGATAATAAATTTATTTTTTTCACAATATTGATATAAATGTGATAAAATATATTAAAGAGTGCAAATGGTATCAAAAAAATACTTTTCATTGATACAATATTCACTATTCATTATTCATTATTACTTGGAGGTGTTTATATTGTCAATACCAGATTTGGAAAAAATATATACTTATTCAGATTATTTGAATTTTTCTGATGATGTGCGATGGGAAATATTAGATGGAGTCCCTTATATGTTAGATGCACCAATTTGGGAACATCAAGCTATATCAAGAAAAATAGTTACACAACTTGATAGACAGTTGGAAGGAACACCATGTGATGTATTTTATGCTCCATTTGATTTAAGATTGCCATACAAGAATGTAAAAGATGAGGATACTTCGACTGTGGTTCAGCCTGATATTTTAGTTGTATGCGATAAATCAGGATTAAAAGGAACAGGATATTTCGGCGTACCTGATTTTATAGTCGAGATACTCTCAGATTCTACTGCTAGATATGATAAGACTAAAAAGTTAGATAAGTATGAAAAATCTGGTGTCAAGGAATATTGGATTGTTGATCCAGTAGGAATGGATGTTTCTGTGTTTGTTTTAAATAATGGAATATATGGAAAGCCTGATTATTATTTTAAAAATGATAAAATAAAGTTAAAGGCAATAGATAATGTTGAGGTAGATTTAGTGCCTGTCTTTAATTCTATTAAGATATAAGAAAGATTGGAGATAAATAATAATGCCTGCATATAAAACAAAGAAAAAAGTACCTCTGAATATGGACGAGATATTAAAAATGATGTTTAATCTCTCAGATAGGCTGACAGTTCAAATGATAAATACGGGATTTGGTAGAAAACGAAGGAGAACTGACAACATATGATGCTGAGCAAATACTCATATCAGTACAGCATTTATCAAAATATCTTTATAGCAATTATAAAAGCTACACCAAAATAGAGAAGGAGGCGATTCAGGTGGCTGAATCAGTATGGAGCTTTGATAAATGGCGAAATGAAGGAAGAAAAGAAGGAAAAATTGAAGGAAAAATTGAAGGAAGAAAAGAAGGAAAAATTGAAGGAATAAAAGAAGGTTTAAAAAAAGGCATGAAAAAAAAGCAAATAGAAATAGCTGAAAAGTTTTTAAAGATGGGATTAACGGCTGAACAGGTAATACAAGGCACAGGATTGACTGAGGAAGAAGTAATGGAGATAAAGACACGATTAATACAATAAAGATCAAATAAGAACTTAGAGAACAGCTAGCTGAGAAAAAAATAAAGTTCACTCTTACAAAATTTCGTACTTAATATCTTTAAAGGCAACCGCATATGATACCTTATATATATGCAGTTGTTTTATTTTGTGACAAAGAAAATTTATTTTTTCACTATTCAATATAACATAGGAATATATTCTTAACTCAAATTTTTACTCATTACCCCCTTTAGGTATGGAGTGAATCTTATAAATATATTCCAAAAACTTTTCTTCTATTTTCTATGTATTTTATCAATATTTTACAATTTTTTTATGATAAACAGCACACTAATTTCTCCATAAACTTTTTCGATTTAGTTCTGCTTTTATCTACTTTTATGGACATCGATTTTTTATTTCGACACTGTTCGGAATATAGGATCTCTCCATTTATTCAGTTGTGTTTTACTAGACAGCCAATATTTCATCTAAGTTTTTCCCGGTAACCTTCTCAATCAAGCTTCCATCTATGAAGCTATTCTCAACATAGAATTTCATATGCTTTCTGTTAACCTTCACTTTAACCATATTTTCAAGCTTCTTATCAGTTACTTTACCAGAAAAGTTTGTATAGATAAATTCTTTAAAGTCTATAATATTATTAAATAATTCCTTCAATGCATCTTTATTTACTGTGATTGTAACCTCTGTAGTTTGTGGCAAGAAATCCTGTATGAAATCTACTTTTTTCTCTATTTCTATTTTAGATGCCTCTGGATTTTCAATCAGCACTTTTAGTTTATGGACTGCATTCACATCTTCTAATTTCGTATTTTCCAATATATAGAGCTGGTTCTCATGGCTTAATTTTGCAAGCATCCTGGCTGGTCCAAGTTTTAATTTTTTCTCATTAACCAGGGTCAT
>WQUF01000238.1 GCA_009785875.1 Oscillospiraceae bacterium
TAAATTTCAGTTAGATGATCAAGAAGCACAAAAATATTTAAATTAAAAAAGGATCTATTTCTCTAGATCCTTTTTTAATATTGGCAAGCATTTTCGCTCGACAGTATATATCGCATATAATTAGGAGGATTCTACTAAATGAAATTAGATGACTTTATAAAAGAAAAATTGAAAAATTCAGAATTCAAACAATATTATGATGAATATAAGTCTGAATATGAGATAATTGAAACCATTAAAAAGACAAGAGAAGAACAACATATGACTCAAAAAGATCTAGCTGAAAAGACAGGATTAAAACAAGGCAATATAAGCAGGCTTGAAAGTGGTGAATATAATCCAAGTATTGCTTTTTTAAGAAGGATCGCAAAAGCGTTAAATAAAGAATTGTATATAACTTTAAAATAATAAGGTCTTATTTTAAATAATTTATAACCCATATTAAACAATATAAGTTATCCAGTAAGATATACATTTATTAACATAAATATAATAATTAATTTAACAAAAGTATGTTAAAATATTAATAAGACAAGTATTATTAAATTGACAATTTGGAGATACAAGGTATTATCTTAAAAAAACTACCAAAAAAGAATAAAAGCACCTAAAAGGTGCCAGTAAATAATAAAGTAAGTTTATATCAGTTACCCAAATATATTATATATATAATTCTTACCCAAAAAAGAAAAAAACAGTAACCTAATTGTAAATTTTTTGTTAATTTTACTCCTTACTAATAAAAGTGCTGATGATTTCATGTCGTCAGCACTTTTAATTTATTTTTTAAAAAAGACAATTATTTTTGTAGCAATATTTACAGTTTTAAATATTATGATTATTGGGACACTATGACACTATGTTTATCCTTGTATAAATTTTTATTTTGATTTATGATATTTCTATCATGTTTTATGGGGTTTTAACTTATTTAGAATAATTAAGAAGTACTCTATAAATTAAGGAGGCAGACTTTTGAGTAAACCAATCGTAGCAATCATTGGAAGACCTAATGTTGGAAAATCAACACTTTTTAATAAATTGGCTGGAGAGAGAATAGCCATAGTAGAAGACACACCTGGTGTTACCAGAGATAGAATTTATGCCGAATCTGAATGGCTTAATTATATATTTACGATTATAGATACTGGAGGTATTGAACCAGAAAGTCAAGATATAATGTTTTCTCAAATGAGAAGGCAAGCTCAAATTGCTGTGGAAACAGCTGATTGTATTTTATTTTTAGTGGATGGAAAAACTGGAGTTACAGATGCTGATATAGAAATTGCTCAGATGATTAGAAAATCCAAGAATCCTGTTCTCTTAGTTGTAAACAAAATTGATAGATTAAATGAGGAGGATAATGCTTACGAATTCTATAAATTAGGCTTTGGTGAACCAATTGCTATTTCTTCTTCTCAAGGTCTTGGTCTTGGGGATATGTTGGATGCTTTGATCGCTAAATTTAAAACTCTATCCACTGATGATGTGGATATTGAGAGAATAAAGATCGCTTTCGTTGGTAAACCAAATGTTGGGAAATCTTCTCTGGTGAATAAGCTCCTTGGGGAAGAAAGAAATATTGTTACAGATATACCAGGCACCACGAGAGATGCTATAGATTCAGAACTAGATACAGAATTTGGTCTTTTCACTCTAATCGACACAGCAGGTCTTAGAAGAAAGAGCAAAATTAAAGAGGGAATCGAGAGATATAGCGCAGTAAGGACCATTGCATCTATAGAAAAAGCAGATGTATGTGTTCTTATAATAGATGCTAATGAAGGAATTTCTGACCAGGATGAAAAGATAATTGGTTATGCCCATGAACTGAATAAAGCGATAATGATACTGGTAAATAAATGGGATACAATTGAAAAAGACGATAAAACTTTAATAAAATTAGAAAGGGAATACAGAAGTAAATTATCTTTCTTAAACTATGCTCCATTTGTGTTCATTTCTGCACTAACTGGACAGAGAGTGAATAAAGTATTAGTAGTAGCTAAAAAATGTTATGATAGCTATACCAAAAGAATACAAACCGGAATTTTAAATGATGTTGTAAACAATGCATTGATGATGAAAGAACCTCCTGTTGTGGCTAATAATAGACTGAAAATATACTACGTTACCCAAGTTGGAATAAAACCTCCTCATTTTGTGTTTTTTACTAATGATCCAAAATTATTGCATTATTCATATGAAAGATATATAGAAAATCAGATAAGAAAGAGCTTTGACTTTACAGGATGTGGACTTAAGCTGGAATTTAAGGAAAGGAAAAAAGGATAATGCTGAATGTATCAGTAATATAAATTCTTATATTTTTAGTGAACATATTTAAATTTTTTATCATAATTTTTTTACCTCCTAAATATATATTATTATGAATAATGATGTGGGGGGAATTAATTTTGGAAAACTTTGATATATATAAGGATATAGCAAAAAAGACACAAGGAGATATCTATATTGGAGTGGTGGGACCTGTTAGAACTGGTAAGTCTACATTCATTAAAAGATTTATGGATTTAATGATCATTCCTAAAATAGAGAATGAGTTTAAACAGGAGAGAGCTAAAGACGAACTTCCTCAAAGTTCAGCAGGTAAGACTATTCATACTACTGAACCTAAATTTGTACCTAATGAGGCAGTGAGCATTAATATTGATGACTCAACAGAGCTTAAAGTAAGGCTTGTTGATTGTGTGGGCTATATTGTTAAAGGAGCAAATGGATATTTAAATGGCGATGGATTTAAAATGGTCATGACTCCATGGTTTGATCATGAAATTCCATTCGAAGAAGCTGCAGAAATTGGAACTCATAAAGTTATCAAGGATCATTCAACTTTAGGATTGGTTGTTACAACCGATGGTTCAATAACTGGAATTCCAAGAGAGGATTATGAGGAACCTGAATCGAGGATAATAAGTGAATTAAAGGAATTAAATAAACCATTTATTGTTTTACTTAATTCATCAAGGCCAAAGGAAGAAAAAACTCGAAACCTTAAAAGGGATCTGGAAGCAAAATATGATGTGCCTGTTGAGATTGTAGATGTTGTAAATATGGATGTAGATGACTTCAATAATATTTTCTCTATGATATTAAAGGAGTTTCCTTTAAAAGAAATAGATATTGAAATGGCAGAATGGGTGGATGGATTAACTTTAGAGAATAGTTTAAAATCTAAGTTTATGGAAGTTGTAAATCTTTTATGCAAAAAGGTATCAAAGCTTCGAGATTTAAAGCAGATTTCTAAAGAAATAGGTGAATATGATTTCATTGAGGAATCTCATATTAAGAATGCAAATATGGCTGAAGGAGTGGCAAGGATAGTACTTCGTCCTAAGCAAAAGTTGTTTTATGATCTTTTAGGTGAAGTTGCAGGAATGGAGATAAAAGGAGAGAATGATCTCTTGAAGACTTTAGCTGTTATGTCAAAAGCTAAGGTTGAATATGAAAAGGTTGAAGAAGCATTAAATGATGTGAGAACAAGAGGATATGGAATGGTTGCGCCTTCATTAAATGAGATGAAATTTGAAGAGCCTCAAATAGTTAAGCAAGGCAATTCCTATGGCGTAAAATTGAGAGCAAGTGCACCATCTATTCATTTTATTAAAGCGGATATTGAAACTGAGATTTCGCCTATAATGGGGAGTGAAAAAGAGAGCGAGGATTTAGTAAAATCTTTACTCGATCAATTTGAAAATGATCCATCTAGAATGTGGCAAAGTAACATTTTTGGTAAATCCCTTGAAATGATGGTAAAAGATGGTCTTCAACATAAATTGTTTAGGATGCCAGAGGATGTACAAATTAAGATACAGAGAACTCTTCAAAAAATTATAAATGAAGGTAATGTTGGACTTATTTGTATAATATTATAATAAAAATATTGTTTATACCTGAAATTCTTATTTTAGGTATAAATTTTGTTTTTTTAGTATATTTTTTGTAATGATTTAGCTTTTTTGGATTATAATGATATTACATTCACAACAAATGATAAATCTTTTAAAGATAAGCGATATACAAAAGAAGAAGCTCTGATTAAGACAATAAATTGTCTGGAGTAAATATGTCTAGTCTCCCAAAATAAAAGAAAGAACTTAAAAAAAGTTCTTTCTTTTATTTTGGGATAATTTTGTATGTAACATAGAATACTCATTGAACATATCATATAATAAAGAGAAAGGTTAATCCTTTTGTATAATATATTTTATTTAAAATAAAGTTTATTAATAAAGGAGAATGAATTTTATGAGAAAAAAAATAGTGACTTCATTAGCTTTAGCAATAATTATCATTACCCTTTCGGTTAATTTACACAGCAATACTGTCATGGCAAGCAGTGATGATATTATGGCAAATACGATAGCAGGCAAGCTTAAAAACAAAGGTTACAAAAACATTGATGTGAAGATCAAAGATAATCAAATTGTTGCTACGATTTATTCAGATGGCACTAAACAATCAGGTGCAAATGAGATATTAGCGATACGCGCAGTAAGAAATGAAGCAAGGGCATATGTTGAAAAAGATAAAAGCAAATCTAATCTAAAAGGAATCAGAGAAGTTGAAGTTAACCAACAAGGAGAAGTAACATCTGATATTGAAAATGGTAATCTTTTTGTTATCCCTACAAATATTGTAAATATGGAACTTTTTACTTCAAATACTAATATCAAAGAAAATGACGTAAAAAAAATGATTGATGATGCTTTTAAAGACGAAAACATAGATATTGTTGTATCCTCCATTTCTAAAAGCCCTATAATAGGTAACTGTGTTGAACTTGAATTAAAAAATCATAAAGATGACCTTGATTTTATAAATGAACAGGTAGCTAAAAGC
>WQUF01000239.1 GCA_009785875.1 Oscillospiraceae bacterium
AGATGTCTAATAAAATTATTAAGCTCGAATATGGTGAAAATGAATTTATGGAGTTTGAGATTAAATCAAGTCTTATATCTGAATATAAGGAAGAGGCTTTAGGTGGAACTTCTGTTATTGAAGATTTTGCGTTGAATACTTATGAAAAATCTATTGAAAAGATGACGAACTTTTTAAAATGTACTTCTAAAGAGATTAAAGAGGATCTTGGTGATGTTGAATACGATGGCGTTACTATTTCTTTGGGATTTTCATTGAGCGCAGAAGGGAATTTTGTTGTGGCATCTTCTAGTGCGGAAGCGAGTCTTGGGGTTGAAGTGACTTTTAAAGGTAGAGACTATGGAAAACTTTGATCTTGATAAATTAAATTTTGCGTCTCTTCCATATCATAGAAATTTATTTCTTTTTTAGCATCATCAAAGGAAGGATAAATAACAATATTGTCTATATTTTTCCTTTTCTTATGGAGCTTAAATTTGGTATTATCTAGCTTTAATATAAGATATAATAATTGCTGTTTTTGAATTGGGACAGATGGCACACTTGAACTTAGACCCATATCTTTTTTCCATGAAGGGTAAAATATTACCATCTCGAAGAAACTCTTTAAATTTGGAGATAAATAATGGGCTTTTAATTTTCTATCGATATAATAGATGGAAGCATCATCTTTTGTAAGGTTTACTGCAGCATTTGTCGATACAAAGCAGCCACCTAAGCTATCATATGCAATAATTGCAAGCCTTGGCACAGGATAAAACTCAAATTTTGGAATATTATCATCATGGGTGAAGGATATATCATAATATTCAGCTATACTTTTATACAATATTTTCATTTCTTTATTTATAGGACCTTTGCGAATAATTTTTCCTGTAAATATAATATTTATTTGTGATATTTCATCATTCATCGCAGCATATGTTGCTGAAAGCACAGCTTTTTTTGAATTTATTTTTTCTGCATCTATATATATTGTTACGATTTCTGCACTCATTTTTTAATTCTCCTTTTTAAGTATATTATATATCATAGCAGAAATTTTGTGATTTTTCTATGATTAAATAAACTTGGTTTTTAGTATTGTGTTGATAACTAAAAAAAGTAAATAGTTTTGAAATATATGCTAAAATATCCATTTTATATAGACTATGATAATCACTTGTTTTATAATATTATCAATGAGGAAAAGGGGTGATTATGTGTCAAATAAGATTATAAAAGTACAATATGGTAATAATGAAAATGAATTTATGGAATTCGAAATTAAACAAAGCCTTATGCCAAGTGGGGGAGGTCTTGGAGGAGTTTCAGAAAAGATTCAAGACGTTGCTTTAAATGTTTATGGAGGATCAATTGAAAAGATGACTTCATTTTTAAAAGATGCTGCTAAAAAGGTTAAGGACAACCTTGGAGATTTGGAAAACAAGGGTATCACTATTTCTATTGGCTTTTCTTTAGGTGTAAATGGAAACTTTCTGGTGACTCCTGGTGCGGAAGCGAGCTTTATAGTGGAAGTTAATTTGTAAAGGTAAGAAAAATGGGAGGCTTTGAATATGTAGTAAAAATTTTAAATAAAGACAATTTTACATTAGGCACAGGTTTATTATTAAATAACTATGTTGCTACAGCATATCATGTTATAAAAGATAGTGAATTGATATATATTAATTATGAAGGTAAATGTCATCTTTGTATAAAAGAATATGCTTCAAAAGAAAGCGATGTAGCATTTTTAAAAGTTGATATTAATGTAAAAAACAAACCAGATTTTTTAGTTAAAATATACGATAGATTGCCAGATGATGTGCTAAATAAAACACAACATATTAAAGGATATCCTAATGAAGGCGAATATTATAAGGTTTTTCCAGATGGCAGACCATTAACTGCAAAGATTAATGCTCCTATAACTTATATGGAGGCTATACCAGATTTTTATGAGTATAGTGGAGAATATATGACCATAGTATCACAAATACCGATTACTAAAGGGTTTTCAGGAGCACCTGTTTTTTATGGTAATACGGGTAATGTTATTTCTGGTTTTATAGTGGCAACATCAGCACCATATTCAGAAAGAAATATATCATCTTTAGAAGAGAATAAAGGCTTTACTACTAGAATTATTCCTGTGCAAACTTATCTAGATGCAGATGATGGGAAATATAGAACTTTATTTGGTATTGAAATAGGTCCAAGAGATGAGAAAAATATAGATTGTTTAACAATATTTGCAGCAGAAAGCACTGTTCGTAATTTTGTTGGAAGAGAAGATAAGATAGAGGATATAAAGAAACATATAATTGAAGATTCTAAGGTCGTTGTCCTTTTAAGCGGAATGGGTGGAATGGGAAAGACTGAAATCTGCAAAAACATTTTTAATGATGTATCTAAATACGGATTAGACACTATAGAAAGCGTAGCTTGGATTGATTATAATACTGATTTAAAACTTAGTTTTTTTAATATGTTTAGGGATGTGAATGAATTTCAGGACGTAAACGAAGTTGATAAATATTTTAATAAAACTCTTAATTATTTATCAAAATTTGGGAAAAATCTTTTGATCTTTATCGATAATATTAAAGATACGATTTCACCAGAGGATATGAAAATATTAAGAAAGTTAACTAATAGAGTTATACTTACTTCAAGATTTATAGATTTTTATGGAATTAGCCCAATAACAATAGATAAATTATCAAAGAATGATTGCTTAAATTTATACATAGAAATTTTACGAGAAGGAAAAATTCTATTAAAAGAAAACGATGAAAGATATATAAGTGAAATAATAACATTAGCAGATTGTCATACATTGACTGTGAAATTTCTTGCAGATACTCAAGTTGCATCACACATGAGTGCTGAAATACTACTAAATAAATTATTAAAAGAAGGGTTCGATTTACAAGGAATAGATGAGATTAATTTCGAAGATCAAAATGATTTCTTAATAAAACATTTATCAAACGTGTTTAATATTGTTAACTTAGATGATGAGGAATTAAAAGTTTTAAAATTGTTTTCTTTATTCCCTTCTATAAATATTGATGAAGTTGATGCGAAAGAATTTTTTAAACAAAAGAACTTTAAAAACTTAGATAATCTTTATAAAAAAGGGTGGATTAATAGATCTGGACAAGGTTATGAAATGCATATGGTGCTTGCTTCGGTTGTAAAACATAAGTTTAAAATAACTTTTGAAGAAGCAGAACATATAATTAAGAGTATTGGTGATAAATTGCATGTTGATAATTATGAAGTATTTACAATAAGTAAAACTAAATATTTACCTTTTGCTGAATCTATATTGAAGAATTTTAAAGATGAAAATTTAGATATAGCTTTATTATTCAATAATGCTGGTGCCAGATATCATGATATAGGAAACTATGATAAAGCATTAAAGTTTCTTCTTAAAGCTTCAGAAATTAATGGAAAAGTACTAGGAAAAGAGGACCCATCAACAGCTATATCTTATGGTAACATAGGATTAGTTTATATCTATAAAGGAGACTATGAAAAATCATTAGAGTATTATTTTAAGGATTTAGCAATTTGTGAAAAAGTACTAGGAAAAGATAACCCATCAACAGCAACATCTTATAATAATATAGGATTAGTTTATAGCGATAAAGGAGACTACGAAAAAGCATTAGAGTATTATTTTAAGGATTTAGAAATAAGAGAAAAAGTACTAGGAAAAGATAACCCATCAACAGCAACCTTATACAATAATATAGGGGTTGTTTATAGCGATACAGGAGACTATGAAAAAGCATTAGAGTATTATTTAAAGGCTTTAGAAATTAAGGAAAAAGTACTAGGAAAAGATAACCTATCAACAGCTATATCTTATGGTAACATAGGATTAGTTTATAGCAATAAAGGAGACTATGAAAAAGCATTAGAGTATTATTTAAAGGCTTTAGAAATTAAGGAAAAAGTACTAGGAAAATATAACTCAACAACAGCAACCTTATACAATAATATAGGAGGAGTTTATAGCGATAAAGGAGACTATGAAAAAGCATTAGAGTATTATTTTAAGGCTTTGGAAATAAAGGAAAAAGTACTAGGAAAATATAACCCAACAACAGCAACCTCATACAATAATATAGGAGGAGTTTATAGCAATAAAGGAGACTATGAAAAAGCATTAGAGTATTATTTTAAGGCTTCAGAAATTAATGGAAAAGTACTAGGGAAAGAAAATCTATTAACAGCAACATCTTACAATAATATAGGGTCTGTTTATTATTATAAAGTAGACTATGAAAAAGCATTAGAGTATTATTTAAAGGATTTAGCAATTTGTGAAAAAGTACTAGGAAAATATAACCCAACAACAGCAACCTCATACAATAATATTGGATTAGTTTATAGCGATAAAGGAGACTATGAAAAAGCATTAGAGTATTATTTAAAGGCTTTAGAAATTAAGGAAAAAGTACTAGGAAAAGATAACCCATCAACAGCTATATCTTATGGTAACATAGGATTAGTTTATAGCAATAAAGGAGACTATGAAAAATCATTGCGAATTTTGGCGCAAAAAGTCACCTTCACGGTAAATTAAGGTCATCAAAACGGTGAAAGAAGACCACTTTGACGTTAAAAAGAGATCATTTACACGACAGAGAAGACCATTTTAAAAAAGAATACCTCTATAGTGTAAGCTACACTTATCAATGCTCTTTTATTAAAGGAACTTATTTCAAAATGATAAAAGATTAACAACAACTGGAGGAATGGAGAGGGTACCCTTTAGGGAGAGGCTCCATGATGGAAGGCGGTAGTACCTGCGGTAGGCAACATTTATAGCAATAAAG
>WQUF01000240.1 GCA_009785875.1 Oscillospiraceae bacterium
TCCAAATTTAAATTCACTATTTATTATAGTCTTCATTTCTATTGAATGCAATTTTATAGAAAAAATTGCTTGAATAAATTATTTAAAAATTAATACAATATATAATCATAGCTAAGGAGAAAATTATGAATGTAGATAAAATTTTGTCATTAATATGTACTGCTGGTGTAATAATGCTTGAAAATGGAGCAGAAATATATAGGGTGGAAGATACTACCAGTAGATTATGCGCTTCATATGGTCTAACAAATATAGACAGTTATGCAATGCCATCTATAATTTTTTTAAATGTATTCTATGATAATAAAAATTACAGTGCCATGCGCAGAGTTAAATTAAGTCACTTTAATTTGCAAAAAGTAATCGAAATAAATAAACTTTCAAGGAGCATTACAGATAAGCATCTGTCTATAGAAGAGTTAGAAGAAAGAATTAATCATATAGAGAACAATAATAATTTAATTAAATATAAATCTCTAATATTTTCAGCACTTGGAGCCTGCTTCTATACTTTAATGTTTAAAGGAAGTTTTTCTGATGCAATGGTATCCTTTTTCATTGGTTTACTATTGAGATCATTTCAAATAATCTTTGCAAGCAAGATAAATTATTTTATGGGTTATTTTTTTTCAAGTGCATTAATATCATTCCTCGCTGTTCTTTCGTTTTTATTTGTGCCAAGGGTAAATTACAATGTAGTAATAATAGGTAGCTTGGTCCTTCTTTTGCCTGGAATGCAAATAACAAATTCCATAAGAGATACTCTAACCGGTGATTTCTCTTCAGGTCTTTCAAGAGCAACTCAAGCAATAGTAATAGCTGTTTCTATTGCTGTTGGTACAGGATTTACACTCACCTTATTTATAGGTATACTTGAAAGGGGAATTTTATGATACTTATCGATGCATTATATGCTTTTATTGGAAGTTTTAGCTTTGGAGTATTGTTTAATATAAAGGGTAAAAACCTATTGTTTTGTTCTTTAATATCTAGCATAACATGGATTATTTTTCAAGCATTAAGCACCGATGATTTAAGTTTACCTGCATATTTAATATCAGCCTTCGTAGCAGGAATTTTAAGTGAAATCTTTGCTATAATCTTAAAATATCCTGTCCTTACATTTAATCTATGCGGAATTATAAGTCTTGTGCCAGGAAATAGAATATATTTTGCAATGAATTTTTTTATAAATAACGATATCCCTTCAGCTGCAAATGGAATATTTGAAGCCCTATGCATAGCTGGTGCTATATCAATTGGAGTCCTATTCGCATCATCTTTAATTACCATTACAAAGAGCTTTAAAAGAGTTATAAAAATTAAAAAATAAAAAAAGCCTCTTTCAAGGCTTAAATAAGAAGGAAATAAATTAAAATAAACATCATTGCTTCATAAATAATATTATCATATATTTTAAGCAAATTGCAAGAACATATGTTCTATTTATTTCGACCCAATTTTCAAATGAAACATTTTTTATTTATCTTTTTAAAAAACTCATTTTATTATATGAATTTTTATATTATAATAGAAAGGGTTTTTTTATTATAGAGGTGAAATCAATTGAGTAACATTCTAAAATTTATATTGTATTTTATATTGTTCATTGCATTGATCATAATTGCATATTTAGTGGTAAGAAAAGATGAAAAAAAAATTTACAAGAACATTCTAGCCCTGGCTTGGCCTAGTATTTCAGAGCAATTTTTATTGATGCTAGTAGGAATGATTGCCACTATATTTATATCAAGGCTAGGTCCAGAATACACCTCATCAGTTGGAATTGTCACCACTTTATTTGGACTTTATCAAGTTATATTTGCTGCTTTATCTACTGGAAGTACAGTATTAATTGCTAGATTTATAGGTCAAAATAAACAAGGGAAAGCTATGAGTACTCTTTTTCAATCTATTGTAATTGGAACAGTAATTTCAATAGTTTTCTTTTTATTCGCTTCAATTTTTTATAAACAAATTATAAATGTTTTTTATAATGAGCTTGAAGCAAATGTTTTAAATTTAACATATATATATTATAAATCTACAGTTATTGGAATTCCTTTTATAGTTATGGATTTGATAATTTCCGGTGCGCAAAAAGGTGCTGGAGATACAAAAACTCCTATGATTATTTCCATAATTGTTAATGTGGTAAATGTGATCTTAAATATATTTTTAGTTCGAGGTGTCAATATAGGTATTATAAATATAGCTAGCATCGGCCTTGTTGGTGCAGCTATTGCAGTAAATGTATCCAGAATTCTCGGAGCAGGTTTAAAATTTTTAACTTTATTTTCAAATAAAAGAAAAATTTATTTTGATCTTAAAATGAAATATAGATTAGATAAAAATATCATAAAAAGGATTTTTAAAATAGGAATACCTTCTTTGCTTGAAAATTTTATAATGCAAGGTGGATTTTTGTTCCTTCAGACGTTAATAATATCATTAGATCCTCAAGGAAATGTCCTTGCTGGATATCAAATTGGAGGTAATGTACACAACATCGCATTTATGCCTATACTTGGTCTTTCAATTACTACCACCACATTAGTAGGTCAAAGTCTTGGAATGGAAAATTATTCTCTTGCCGAAAAATATGCTAAATATTGTACTAAATTTGCCATATTCATCGGGCTTTTTATGGGATTATTTCAGATATCTTTTTCAAAGTTGTTAATAGGATTATATGAACCTATACCAGTAGTGCTTCCATTTGCTACTATAACTTTAATTGGCTTTTCATTAATAGAACCTTTCATTGGATTATCAAACGTGATAGCTTCTGCTTTAAGGTCTGCAGGAGACTTAAGATATATACTTTTCACTGCTCTTGTGGCATTTTGGTCACTTAGGTTAGCTTTTTCCTATGTTTTAATCCACTTCTTTAATATCGGACTTATCGGTGTCATGATTGGAATATTTTTAGATTTTGGAATAAGATCCTTTTTATATTTGAATAGGCTAAATAAAGGAAGATGGAAATACTTAAGAATTTAAGTGACTAGTGGCTAGTGCTTAGTGACTAGCCACTAGCCACTAGCCACTTAAGATATTTCTCTTTTCTTCAAATATAAGAATTGTATGTCATCTGCTAAAATACTAGTGTAGTATTTCTTTTCGCCTTCTTCGTTTGTATAAGAACCAAAATTAATCTTTCCAGTTAAACTGATGAGCGAACCCTTTGTTAAATAGTTTGAAGCGACTTCCGCTGTTTTGCCGTAGCATAGTATCTTAAAGAAAATTTTTTCTCTTTCTGCATTCTTTTTATAGTGACCATCAACAGCTAATTTAAAGTTACAATAGAATTTCTGTGTTTCATTATTTACTTTAAGCTCTGGATCAGTAGCTAATCTACCAACTAATAAAACCTTATTCATTTTAAATCCTCCTAAATTATAAACCATTCTATTAAAGTATTGACAATTACATGTTTTATAATCAAGAATATTAAACTTATACAGATTTAATTAATGGTAAAATAACAGTGAATTTACTTCCTTGTCCTAAATAGCTTTGGAGGCTTATATCGCCACCTAGCATCTTAGCCTTTTGCTTTGCAATATAAAGACCTATTCCTTGACCTTCAGAATCTTTATTCACCTTTTCATTTCTTAAAAAAATATTAGAAATGTTTTGTTTTGGAATTCCAATGCCATCATCTATAATTTCAATTTCTATTTGTTTGTTTTCCAGTGTTTTTAATTTTATAGCCACATTACCATTCTCATGGGTATACTTTATAGCATTGTAAACTAAATTGCTGATGATCCTGTCAACACTTTTTAAATCTGAATAAATATCTATCCTATTTTCGCTATTAATAAACTTAAAATTGATGTTCTTCTTTTCAATAAATGGAGTGAATGAAATGATTAAATTCTCAATAACTTCCACCATGTTAAATGTTATAAAATCATCGCTATCTTCTATCTCATAAGCATTGCAAACTTTTTTTAAACCATTAGCTAAATTAATTATTTTATAGCTATTAAATCTTATAGATCTTAGGTATTTCCCTATGTCTTCTGCAGTTTCTTTAGAAATTTTTTTTGAAATGATATTTTCTCCAAGCAATATGATGTTTATTGATGACATTAAGTCATGCAAAACTTCTTCAAATTGCGCTTCTTCTTCTGTACCTCTAAAAAAACTATTCTCAAAGTTTTTCTTTTCGCGAGTTTGTTCATCTTTCTGTACATTTTCATCACTAAAAGAAAACATAGCTTTTTCTCGCTTTCAATTATTAATTATTAAATTTTAAATTTGGGTTAGCATTTAAATTATAATCAGAAGTAACCCCGCTAATAAATCTATAGAAACCTGCACTTGCTATCATAGCCGCATTATCAGTGCATAAATTTAAAGGAGGATAATATAGTTCATAATTTAAATCGTCGCACTTATCCTTCAATTTTTTTCTAAGATATGAATTGGCAGATACTCCTCCTACCAAAGAAATCTTGTTTAAATTCATCATCTTGGAAGCTAAAATAGTGTTATCGATTAAATAATCTACAACAGATTTTTGAAATGACGCTGCTACATCATAGGTATTTATCTCTATTCCTTTTTGCTTTGAATTATGCAAATAATTAATCACTGCAGATTTTATGCCGCTAAAAGAAAAATCTAAATTACTTCCATTTGAAAATCTCGCCCTAGTGAATTTTATTGAATCTTCATTTCCTAATTTTGAAAATTCATCTATTTTAGGTCCCCCTGGGTATTCATAGCCTAACACCCTGGCAACTTTATCGTAAGCCTCTCCTGCTGCATCATCTTTAGTTTCTCCCAAT
>WQUF01000241.1 GCA_009785875.1 Oscillospiraceae bacterium
ATTAAGAAGTCTGGAAATGTTTATCATTATGAGCCCTTTCAAAGCAGACCAAATGATAATAATATAATTCAGAAAATGCGTATCACTTCACACGATTTGTGCATTGAGGACGGAAACCGTGAACTTGGAATAAAAACCGAAGTCATGTACTCAACATTGCCAGGAGAAAATCTCGCAGCATTGGTTAGGGAACTCACTATTACCAATCTGTCGGACCAAAAAATTGAGCTCGAGGTTGTGGATGGATTGCCTGTTATTATCCCATTTTACCTAGCTGATAGCGATATAAAAACCTTTAGCAACCTGCGTCAAGCTTGGATGGGTGTCCAGTATTACGAAAAAATACCGTTTTATAAGATCCTTGTGAACCCTGATGATACAGCCGAAACGTCATTTATCACTGGCGGCAGCTTCTATATGAGTTTTCACTTTGATCACAATAAACCTGTTCTGTCTAGTACAATCATCGAACCAACACTGCTCTTTGGCTGTATGACTGATTTTTCATATCCAGAAAAATTTAACGAAAGCGATTTTGCTATACCGGATAAACAAGTAGACGCAGGGCTAACCCCTTGTGGCTTCGGTTATCACAAGTGCAGCATCAAGCCTGGTTCTAGTGAGAAACTCTATTCTTTAACTGGATATTCAGACAGCTATGAAAAAGTAGAGGATTTTTATAGCGATGTCCTCAGCGAGAAATATATAGAAGATAAGATCGATGAAAATAAGCTACTTATTCAGCAGATTAAACAATATGCCTTCACTTTAAGTTCCAGAGAGCTATTTGATATGTATTGCGGTCAGACTATGCTGGACAATATACTTCGTGGAGGATATCCGGTTAATATAGGCGGTCATAGCTATTACGTGTATTCGCGAAAACACGGGGACCTTGAGCGTGAGTATAATTTTTTCCAGGTTGATTCCACTTACTACTCACAGGGCAATGCCAATTTCCGCGACGTTAACCAAAACAGGCGAAACGATGTTAACTTTTTCCCTTTTATTGGTGATTCGAACATCAGATCCTTTTTTAACCTTTTGCAGCTCGATGGATTTAATCCTTTGGTCGTTAAAGGCTCGGCTTTTAGCGTTTCGGATCAAAAAGCCCTGGATATTTTGCTTGAAGAATATGTATTAACTGATTTTAGAGAAATCATGAAAGCCTTTTTTAAGCTGCCCTTTATCCCTGGTGGTTTGATGATGTTTATGGAGGAACAGGGAATAAAACAGCTAAAAGGGAAGGCAGAGGAGTTTTTAGAAAAGGTGATGAGCATAAGCATTAAGATCGATGAAGCCGAGTTTAAGGAAGGTTATTGGGTTGACCATTGGACGTACAATACCGATCTTTTGACGCAATTTCTGTCTGTTTTTCCTGATAAGATTGAGGAGATTTTGTTTGATGATAAAGAATATACTTATTACGATAGCGACGAATTCGTACTTCCGAGAAGCCAAAAATATGTGCTGACAGAAAGAGGTGTCAGACAATACGGAGCCACCAAAAAAGATAAAGAGAAAACAATGCTCATTGAGAGCCGAAAGGAACTTAAGACTTTAGTTCGTGACGACTTTGGTAAAGGGAAAATCTATAAAACAACCTTGATTGCGAAAATTTTCACCCTACTTGTCAATAAAATCGCTTCTCTCGATGCTGAAGGTACAGGTGTTGAGATGGAAGCAGGCAAGCCAGGCTGGTGCGATGCGCTTAACGGACTTCCTGGAATCTTTGGTTCTTCTATCAATGAAAGTGCCGAGATTTCCCGTTTGGCAAGATTAATGCTGGATTTAACTTCTTCTATTAAAGATAGGGAAATAGCATTGCACGAGGAAATATTTGATTTCTATACCGAAATAAAGACTTTGATGGACCTAAGTGTGGATGGTTTTGAATATTGGGATAAAAGCACTCTAGCAAAAGAAAAATACAGAGAAAAGATTTTCTATGGTGTATCTGGCAATGAGCGATTGCTGTCCCTTTCTGAAATGAGGTCATTTTTTAAGATGATCATGGTTAAGGTTGAAAGCGGTCTTAACAAGGCTTATGACGAACAAAGCGGTGTATATTCAACATATTTTATCAATGAGGTTTCTGAGTATAAAGTACTGAATAAAGTAAACCAAAAGAGGCTTCCTCTTGTGCGTGCTCTTGAATTTAAGCAAAGACCAATTGCTCGTTTCCTTGAAGGACCGGTACATGTTATACGCGCCTATCCGGAGAAAGCCAAAGGGCAATATGAAGCTGTGAAAAAAACCGGGCTTTATGATGAGAAACTTGACATGTATAAGGTCAACGAAAACATCATGAATGAAACAAAGGAAATCGGGAGGCAGAACATATTTCCAAGAGGTTGGCTAGAAAATGAGGCTATATTCCTTCATATGGAATACAAATATTTCCTTGAACTATTGCGTGCAGGGCTTTACGATGAATTTTTTCACTATTTTAAGCATTCACTGATTCCATTTCTTGACCCTTCGGTGTATGGCAGAAGCACGCTGGAGAACTGCACTTTCATCGTAAGCACGGTGCATCCTGATCCAAAGATCCACGGAAGTGGCTATGTATCACGATTAACTGGGGCATCGGCTGAATTTTTGAGCATGTGGTTGTTTATAACTGTAGGTCAAAAACCATTTACATTAGATGCAGATAAAAATCTGACGCTAGAATTTAAGCCTGTCTTACCTAGCTGGTTATTTACCGAGAAAAGCAAGAAAATCAATATAACAGGCTTCACGGAAATTGAGCTTCCTGCAAATGTTTTTGCCTTTAATTTCCTGGGACAGATCCTCACTGTTTATCATAATATAAGTCATAAAGATACTTTTGGTCCTAATGCTGCAAGGATCACTGCTATTAGGCTGACTGATTTGGATGGAAAAGTTGTGGTGCTGGATAAGGGTTTCATCGGTTTACCCTACGCAGAAGATATAAGAAGTGGTAAATATATGAGAATCGATATTTATTTAGAATAAGGGGGTGCAAATATGAATAGGATAATCGATTACGACAAAAACGGTTTTATTATCAATGGAAAGCACGAATTCTTGATAGGTGGTGAATTTCATTATTTCAGAGTTCCATCTGCAATGTGGGAAGACAGACTACAAAAAATGAAGACGATGGGCGCAAACCTGATATCGGTATACATCCCATGGAATCTGCACGAGCCTAAAGAAGGTCTACAGCACTGGGACGGTGATTATGATCTCGACCGCTTTCTTACATTATGCGAAGACTATGGTTTATATGTGCTGATAAAACCAGGTCCCTATATTTGCGCCGAGCTGGATTTCGGTGGACATCCTGACTGGCTGATTCCTAAAATTGCAAGGGGTGAATTTCGCATTCGCACATTGGATAAAGGCTATCTTGATTTATGTCGCTTGTGGTACGAATCATGTGCCAAGCAAATCAAAAAGCACCTGATAACAAACGGTGGCACCATTATAGCAGCGCAAATTGAAAATGAATATGACCACCTCATAGAATACGGCGAGGAAACCATTACTGTTGATGATGCAATTGAATATTTCATGTTCTTAAGAGATGTAATGGATGAATTTGGGATCGATGTGCCAAAATTTGCTAATGAGGCTGAGTTTTTGAGAGGACGTGGCATCATCGATACAAGAACCTATTATCCTAATATCCCTGGGTTATGGTGGTGGGAATTTGAAAGGTTCGAGAAAAAGCTTCTTGAATCAAAGGCTTCTCAAAGCGATTCTCCTATCATGATCCTTGAATTGCAGGCAGGATGGTTCTCTCAAATAGGTCAGCCCACATATAGTCCAGGTCTTGAGGTTGTGGAAGGTGTCTCAAAAAGCGTTTTCATTACAGGTGCTTCTATTATCAATTATTACATGATGGTGGGGGGCACAACATTCCCATTTATTGGTGCACGTGGTGATATTTCATTGGGAGGTCAGGGCAATATAACAAGCTATGATTTTGGTGGTGCTCCTATTGGCGAAACCGGAGAGATACACAAGGATAAATATTATTGGATCAAGGGCTTTATACGTTTTGCAAAAGAGTTTTCCCATATAATCGCTGAGAGTGATGGCAAAAGATATGTAAAGATTATTTCAGGCGGTGAGAACATAGCTTTGCTCGAAAAAGACGGCGGGCAAACTGATCCTTCACTTTCAAAAACTTATGAGAATTTTACAACTTATGAAGAAGGAAACGATAGTGGTCGATTTTTCTTCGTAAGAAATGCAGAAGATGATGAAAAGAATTTAACAATAAAAATTTCATCAAGTCTAACTGGAACAGAATATGTATTCAATTCAACCGTTTTTCCAAAGGAGACTAGGATATTTCCAATTGCTTTTACTTTTTCAGGATCAAATCTTAAAATGGGATATTCCACATCTGAAATCCTTTTGTCAAAAAAATACGGAACTAAAACGGCTATTGTGCTCTATGGAAGGAAAGGTACTGTTGGAGAAGCTTTATTTTGTACTACGTCCGATGGGATAGAGGTTTTGGAGGGTGAGATAAAGGTTTTATCCTATGAGGGTGGCTTGCATATTGAGTATATCCACGGTGGAATAGTCATTTTTAAAATTCAGAACGCCTATTTCTTTATCGTACAAGACGATTTTATCGGAAGAATCGAAGAGATGGAAACTGGTCTTCTTTTCCACAAGACTTACTATTTGCAGGAGATATCTGAAAGCTCCAAGGAAGCGCAGCTTTTACTACAAATAAAAGAGAACAGCAATAATCTTTTTTACTTTTTCCCATTTGGCGAAGCCTTTGAGGCTGCGTTTCTCGATAGAA
>WQUF01000242.1 GCA_009785875.1 Oscillospiraceae bacterium
GCAGCTAAATACAATGTAAACGATAATAGTTTTTCATCACAGCTTCTAAAAATAAAAGCTAAAAACCCAGATGTCATCTTCATCCCAGGCAATTACGAAGAATCTGCAAGGATTATCAAAGAAGCAAGAAGTCTCGGCATTAAAACTCAATTTTTAGGCGATGATTTATGGCAAAATAACTCATTTATAAGTATCGGTGGAGCTTCAGTAGAAGGAGTAGTCTTCCCTACATTTTTCGATGAAAAAAAACCACTCACTGATGAGTCAAAAAAGTTTATCACTGAATACACAAAGACTTATAATCAATCACCAACTTTTTTTGCAGCTAATGCTTACGATGCATATCTAATGGTCATAAATGCTATTAAAAATGCTAATTCCACTGACCCCACAAGTATTAAAAATGCTTTGGCAAAAACCACAGATATGAAAGGAGCAACAGGCTATATAACCATCGATATCAACAGAGATTCTATAAAAGATGTACCTTTGCTAACCGTTAATAATGGAGCTTTCGTATCTAAGGATACAGTAAAATCTAAATAATATAAATAGAGGAGTATAAAGATGCTTAAATTTAATAAAAATTCACAATTAAAACTAACTGCTGCTCTGGCTTGCTTTATCACATTATTATTTTTATCTATATCAAAAGCACTAAAAGATAAAGCAGTGCCAAATACTACCACTATGCCATTAAATACAACTAAAGTGCCAAGTACTTCACAAAATACTGATAAATCGCCAATCCCAGTTAATCAAATTTCAATTCCAGAAACTCAAATCGTATATTGGACAGATAGTGGAAAATCCTATCATTTAAGAAAAGATTGCCCTACTCTATCACGCAGTACAAATATAAAGAGCGGTCCTTTCAGCTCATGTCTAAAAGACGATCCTTGTGATTTATGTGTTAAATGATTAAACTGAAGTCAAATGTAATAACAAAATTGGTGATTGTTTTCCTATCATTTATAATGTTATTTAGCATATTTATTATAGCAAAATCATACTTATCTTCAAATACTCACGAAAGCAAATATGAAGATTTTGTCAATAAGAATTGGACGAGTTACGGGGATTCCATAACATATCTAAATTCATGGCAGCCTTATGTGTGCAATAATTTTCCTGATCTTGATCACACCAATTTAGGTATCAATGGTACAACGATTGCTCACATCCCATCACTGGAAAAAATATTACCATGCTTTATAAATGAAACAAGATTAAACAATGTAAAAGCATCTAATCCTGATATCATAACAATTTTAGGTGGAACCAATGATTGTGCTCATCAAGTTGCAATAGGAGATGATTCAGAGTTCTCAAAACCCATGGATGAAAAGAATAAGACCACATTCAAAGGAGCTTACAGCTTTTTGATTGAAACATTGCTTGAATGGAAACCATCTCTTACCATCGTTCTAATTACGACAATTCATTCACCATATGATTCAATTTTTTCAATCAAATTAGCAGATTATGCAAAAGCGACCATAGATGTTGCGAAATACTATTCTTTACCATGCATCGATGTGTTTGGGAAAAGTGGTATTAATTTATCTAATATTTATGAATATACCTATGATGGCATTCACCCAAACGATGCAGGAGGACAAATTATCGCAGGCATGGTTATCAAGGAATTTGATTCACTATTGGTAAATAATTAACTTATTTATAAAAGAACTATTGTATAAAAGTATATCCCCAGAATTATCTGGGGGAATTTTTTTGCATACTAATACTTTCCCAATAGACCTTTATTCGGTATACTATTTTATAGGATAAGTATCCGATGACAACTCCCAGCGTGTTTAAAATTACATCATCCAGCTCCGCCACACCCTTTCGGGTAAAAAATTGTATAGTTTCAATAATAATCGAAAAAATGAACCCAAAAACAATGACTGCAAAAAAACTTTTCTTTTTCATTATAACAGGTAGTAGAAATCCAAACGGAAAAAACCAGCCTATATTCCCTAAAAACAACCTCAAAAATTCGCTAACTCCTGCGTTCCTATAGATACTAATCAATTTGGTGAATAGCATTAAGTTGAGCTGTCTATCGTCATATTGAAATCCAAACCTAAAAATTGTCAAATTTAAAACTACCAATATATATACAAAAAATAGCATTAATAAAATTATCTTTTTCTTTTCTGATACGATTTGCATAATCAATAATTTTTCCTCCTGAGTATTATTATTTAAATTTTGTCAAATATTCAAATATACTTATCTTCTCATTAAATCCTTTCTATTTCAATCTCTTTAATAAATTTTTTATAAATATATAGCCTAATTTTCCAAAAAATTTCAACCAATTAGTATACGAGAAGAAGCTAATATATAATATGTTTTTAAACTTGCAATAGTACCTTTTTTTATAAATTTTGTAACAATATTTTAAAAATATGATAAAATAGAATATACGGTTTCGTCACAAAGGAGAGTTCTTTATGATAAAAAAGACAAGATTTATAGAACCTGGAAATATTTCTCCATACAAGAAATCCATTCTTAACTATTTTATGTACCTATGTTCTTTGTACCTGGGACCAAAGTCTATGAAGAAAATGAAGGCAATTTAATTCACAAAAACTGGGAAAAATATGATGGTAATGTCGTTCACTACCCTAAAAATATCAAGCCCCATGAACTTCAAGAGGAAATAATAATAGCAAGTGCAAAAATATACTCTTTAAAAAGATTATTATATGCAATTGTAAGCTATAGATGGATCAACAAAGTTTTATTTACAGGGGAATTCTTCTGGCAGATGAATTTACGAAAAGAATTAAAAAAAGAAATACCATTTTTAATTAAATTTGCATAAACTATAATGGAGTGGGTAACGTGAAAAGCTATTCTTCAAGAGAAGTTATGAAAATTTTACAAGCAGATGGTTGGTATGAGGTAGCTTGTGATGGTAGTCACCACCAACTAAAACACCCAGAGAAAAAAGGAAAAGTAACAGTGAAGGATCCTCAAAAAGATATCCCGCTTAAAACCTTGAAACGAATAGAAAAGCAAGCAGGTATCAAATTTAGTTGATTTCTTTGAGATCCATTTTATTCCACAATTATAAAAGGAGGTTATCATGTATAAAGATTTTTATTCTTATATTGCGGTAGTTAGCTTTGATGAAGATGGTATATCTATTGATTTTCCTGATTTACCTGGATGTTTTACTTGTGCAGACAACGAAGATGAGATATTCGCAATGGCAAAAGAAGTATTAGGTCTTCATTTATGGGGATTGGAAACGGATAATGAGCTTATCCCAGAGCCATCTCCTCTACGGGATATTAAGACAGATAGCAATGAATCAACAATGCTAATAGAAGTATTTATGCCACCTATAAGAGATAGACAAAATAACAAAGTTATTAATAAGACATTGACAATCCCCCAATGGCTAAACTGGGAAGCAGAACACGCCGGAGTAAATTTCTCACAACTCTTCCAAAACGCATTAAAAGAATATTTGCACATCCCAGGTGGACAGCGTTAATAGCAATATAAATTTACGAAAAGAATTAAAAAAAGAAATACCATTTTTAATTAAATTTGCATAAACTAATAGAGATTAGATATTTAAACTAATCTCTTTTTATTCATATAAAATTTTGCGCTTTTTTTATAAGTTTTATAAAATATTATTTTTTTAAAATTTTACTTTTTGCTGCCAATATGTTATCTTTTAATAAATGCATAATTATACTTTTTGTAAGGAGGATGCCCATGAATGAAAGCTTAGCAATAAAACTATTAAAGAAGAATTTGATTAAAGGTTCATTAGAATACGGAAATGAAATTTGCATAAAAATTCATCAGACCTTAACCCAGGACACCACTGGCACAATGGCATATCTTCAGCTTGAAGCAATGAATATAGATAAAGTAAATACAGAAATATCTGTAGCATATATAGATCACAATATGCTTCAGACTGGATTTGAAAATGCAGATGATCACGCTTTTATTAAATCCTGTGCTAAAAAATATGGAATCATCTATTCAAAACCTGGAAATGGGATCTGCCATCAATTGCATCTTGAGAGATTCAGCAAGCCTTCAAAGACGCTCTTAGGATCAGACAGCCACACTCCTACATCAGGAGCCATGGGAATGATAGCAATTGGAGCTGGAGGTCTTGATGTGGCTGTTGCAATGGCAAAAGGTTTCTATTTTTTTAAGATACCCAAGATTTTAAACATCAATCTGACTGGGAAACTAAAAAATGGAGTCTCTGGAAAGGATGTAATACTTTATATCTTAAGCAAGCTCACAGTTAAAGGCGGAGTTAATAAGATAATCGAATATTCTGGTGATGGAATAAAAAGCTTATCCTTAACCGATAGAGCAACTATAACCAACATGGGAGCAGAGCTTGGAGCTAGTACGTCAATATTTCCAACTGACGAGAATACTAAGCTCTTCTTGGAAAAGCAAGGAAGAGGAGAAGATTATATGGAGTTATCAGCTGATCCTGATGCTGTATATGATGAAACTATACACATCGATTTAAATGAAATAACTCCTTTAATAGCATTTCCTCATAGCCCTGACAATGTAAAGCCTATCCCAAAGGATGAGAAAATAAAAATAGATCAAGTGATGATAGGATCTTGTACTAATTCATCCTATACTGATTTAATTAAAGCTTCTAAAATATTAAACGGCAATAAAGTGAATGAAAATGTAGATTTAGTCATCGCTCCTGGTTCAAGCAATATCATCGAAATGCTAGCTGAAAACGGGGCATTGTCTACTTTTATAAAGAG
>WQUF01000243.1 GCA_009785875.1 Oscillospiraceae bacterium
AAATAAATATCCGCTGACTACGATTAAGTCAGCGGTTTATTTATATATTTTACTTTTAAATTTGTGATTATTCAAATATAATATATTCATAAGATCTTTGAGGTGATAATGGTATGATAAAGTTAGAAACGAATAGGCTCATATTGCAGGATGGAGTTATAAAATTGCCTTGGGAGGATGGATTCCTTGATCTGTATAAAACTCTTTTAGATGAGTTTTATGATGAAAATTATTCGGAGGAAATGTTTAAAAGAGAAGTTCTTTTTAACTATGGTCTTAGCGTTAGTGAGCTTGGAAATTATTTTGCTGTTTTTAATATAATATATAAAGAGGATAATTCATTTATTGGATGGTGCAAATTTTTACCAAGATATTTTAGCTCTAATGAAACTTGGATAATAAATACTCAAGGGGATAGGGCAAAGTGGCCAGGCACTGTGAACGTAGAGATAAATTGGAATATTTTAAAGAAATATCAAAATATGGGATTTGCCAAGGAAGCTGCACATGCGATAATTGAATACGCTTTTAATAAATTGCAATTTAGCAAAGTTATTGCTATAACAGATATAAATAACGCTCCATCTATGAAAATAATGGAATCCCTTGATATGCACGTTAAAATAGCACCTAATTCTTCTTTAGCTTATGGTGTTGCATATAATAGCAAATACTGATTATTTAGATTTTTATGCAGGTGAACAAATGTATACAGTAAAGATCAAGGCTTTGTTTATATTTTATGTTATAATATATTTTTTTGTAATCAATAATGCATGGTCTTTCATTATAAAAGAAATTGCATTTATAACAAAGAGCGTAGATATGCAGAACTTTAATGTAGTTTATTTTGTTTTTGGATTTATAATAGTTTTGCCATTAGCAGCACTTTTTGTCTCAATTTTATTTAAAATAGTAAAAAAAAATGAAAAGAGATTTAAGGATGGCTTGATTAAAAAGTGGCAATATTATCTTGCTTATTTAGTGAACATATTGATTTTATTCATGGTTTTTAGTTTTTTTTGGAATGAAATTTTAGGCATTTTAGCTTATCAATTCAATATTTTTAATGGAATATTTTACCTTATAGGATTGTATTTTTTAATTCCTTGTATTTCCATTTTAATATGTTTGCTTAGTTTTAGGCTGGTCATTAGGGAATATTATCCAAAAGAATAGCAAAAACATATGTTTTATTATTTTTTTTGATTATGTTATAATTAATTATATTTGTTTAAAGAATATATCCATTAGGAGGAAGAGATGAAGGCAATATTGCATATTGGGCTGGATGTTGGCTCGACCACTGTTAAATTAGTAGCCCTGAATTCATTTGATGAAATCATTTATAGTGATTATAAAAGGCATTTTTCAGATATAAAATCCACTATTGTAGATATCTTTGCTAAAGCTTATGAGAAATTGGGTGATAAAGATATAACCATTGCCATTACTGGATCTGGAGGACTACTGGTTTCTAAATGGCTGGGTATCAAATTCAACCAGGAAGTCATATCATGTACCAGGACTATTGAAAGATTCATTCCAGATACAGATGTAGCTATCGAACTGGGGGGGGAAGACGCTAAGATAACGTTCTTTGATAAAGGCATAGAGCAGAGGATGAATGGCACTTGTGCTGGTGGAACAGGCGCATTCATCGATCAGATGGCATCGCTTTTGCAAACTGACGCTATAGGTTTAAATGAACTTGCTAAGGACTATAAAGTGATCTACCCAATAGCAGCAAGATGCGGTGTCTTTGCCAAGACTGATGTGCAACCTCTTTTAAACGAAGGAGCAGCAAAGGAGGATATAGCAGCATCAGTTTTTCAAGCTGTTGTCACTCAAACCATCAGCGGTCTTGCTTGTGGTAAGGCTATAAAAGGCAGAGTTGCTTTCTTAGGTGGTCCATTATATTTTTTATCAGAGCTTAGGAAAAGATTTTTGGAGACTTTAAATTTAGATAAAAGATCATCATATTTTCCAAATAATTCCCAATTATATGTTGCCATGGGGTGTGCCATCCTTTCCAAAGATGAGAGGAGCTTAAATTTTTCAAAGATCATGAATAAGATTCCACAGCTTATAAATAGAGGCGAGAAAGAGATCAACAGGCTTAGACCTTTGTTTTTAAACGAAGAGGAATTAAAAGAATTTAAAGATGCACATGAAAAGCACAAGGTTTCAAGAAAAGATCTATATACATTTTCCGGGAATGCTTTTTTTGGAATCGATGTTGGCTCGACGACTACAAAAGCAGCATTAATAGATGAGAATGGAAATTTAATTTACTCTTATTATGATAGCAATAATGGAAATCCGTTAGAATCTGTTAAACTTATTATCAAAGACTTGTATAACAAGATTTCTGATAAGGTAAAGATAGCCAATACTTGTGTTACAGGCTATGGCGAGGCTTTAATTAAAAGCGCATTTAAAGTGGATATTGGAGAGGTTGAAACTGTTGCTCACTATAAAGCTGCAAGTAAATTTTTGCCTGGGGTTGACTTTATTTTAGACATCGGTGGTCAGGATATGAAGTGCCTAAAGATAAAAAATGGAGTCATCGACAGCATAATGCTAAACGAAGCTTGTTCTTCCGGCTGTGGATCTTTTATCGAAACATTTGCTAAGTCCCTCCAAATTCCAATAAAGGATTTTGCAAGTAGAGCTTTGGAATCTAAGGATCCTGTGGATCTTGGAACAAGGTGTACTGTCTTTATGAATTCCAGGGTTAAACAAGCTCAGAAAGAAGGGGCAGATGTAGCGGACATATCAGCAGGATTATCTTATTCTGTCATTAAAAATGCTCTATATAAAGTGATTAAGATTCGCAATAAGGAAGAGATGGGAGATAAGATAATCGTTCAAGGAGGAACTTTCTATAATGATTCTGTGCTTAGAGCTTTTGAATTTGTATCTGAAAGAAATGCAGTGAGACCCGATATTGCAGGCTTAATGGGAGCATATGGAGCTGCGATCATAGCTTGTGAGAGATGGTCTAGCGAAGAATCGAGTTTTGTAAAGTTAAATGAATTGGAAAAGTTTTCGTCCAGTTCCCAGATGAAAAGATGCGGCTTGTGCCAAAATAATTGCCTCCTTACGGTGAATAGTTTTAATGATGGTAGAAGCTTTATATCCGGCAATAGATGTGAAAGAGGAGCAGGGATTGAAAAGGCAAAAGAAGAAGAAGTTCCTAATTTATTTAAGTATAAGTTAAAGACTATTTTTGCCTATCCTCCATTAAAAAAGGAGGAAGCAAAGCATGGTACAGTTGGGATACCAAGGGTATTAAATGTTTATGAAAATTATCCATTGTGGGCTACATTTTTTAAAGAACTTGGATTTAGAGTTATGCTTTCACCATTTTCTTCGAAAGCTATTTATGAAAAGGGAATTGAGACTATACCATCTGAATCTGTGTGTTATCCTGCAAAGCTTGTGCATGGTCACATCATGTGGCTGATCGAAAAAAATGTGGATTTTATCTTTTACCCCAGCATACCATACGAAAAAAAAGAACAGGAAGGATCTCAGAATTGTTATAATTGCCCAATCGTAACTTCGTATTCTGAAGTAGTAAAAAATAATATCGACGCAATAAATGATAATAATATCGATTTTAGAAATCCTTTCTTACCGCTTAATAATAAAGAGAGATTAGGGAAGAGGCTATATGAAGAGTTAAAGGATTTTGATATTCCTTACTTTGAAATAAAGAAAGCATTGAATGTAGCTTGGAATGAATCTGAAAAGGTAAGAGCAAGTATTCGAAAAAAAGGCGAAGAGGTTGTAGAATATTTAAGGAAGACTAATAAAAAGGGAATAGTTCTTGCAGGAAGGCCTTACCATTTGGATCCGGAAATAAACCATGGAATACCTGAACTGATTACTTCCTATGGAATAGCCGTTTTAACTGAAGATTCTGTTGATCATTTGGGAAATGTTGAGAGACCTTTAAATGTCCTCGATCAATGGACTTATCACTCAAGGCTTTATGCAGCAGCTCATTTTGTCCGGGAATCCTTTAATTTGGATTTGATTCAATTAAATTCATTTGGATGCGGTTTAGACGCTGTTGTTTCCGATCAGGTACAGGAGATCTTGTCTTGCTATGATAAGATCTATACTCTCTTAAAAATCGACGAGGGGAGCAATTTAGGGGCTGTTAAGATAAGGATCAGATCTTTAAAAGCTGCCTATGAAGAAAGGGATAAAATAGGTTTTATGCCTTTAAGAGTTAAGGAACCCATAAAGAGAAATATCTTTGATAAGGAAATGAAGAAAAAGCATACAATTTTATCACCTCAGATGGCTCCAATGCAATTTGAATTTTTAGAAACTGCATTTAATTCCAGTGGATATAATTTTGTAGTGTTAAATGATGAAAATAAAGACTGCATAGAAGAAGGGCTTAAGTATGTAAATAATGATGCTTGTTTTCCAAGCATAGTGACAGTTGGCCAGATAATTCATGCTTTAAAATCGGGCAAATATGATTTGGAAAATACGTCTGTCATCATGTCTCAAACAGGGGGCGGGTGTAGGGCCTCTAACTATATTGGTTTTTTAAGAAAAGCATTGAGAGACGCAGGGTTTACTAAAATATCGGTTATTTCACTAAGTGCATCCAGGCTGGAAAGAAACCCGGGATTTTCATTTACCTTTCCTCTCATTCATAAAGCATTTATGGGTCTTGTTTATGGAGATCTATTTATGAGAGTCCTTTTAAGAGTGAGACCTTATGAGTTAATGCCTGGCTCTTCCAATCTTTT